>NZ_JBFODJ010000102.1:0-122856 GCF_040908265.1 Aeromonas sp. R5-1 | reverse complement strand
GGTCACTTCATCAGACATTGAAAATCAAAAATTGTTTTTGATGCTCGATGCTGTGAGTGCCCACACAGATTGCTTGATTCAAATTGTTAAAGAGCAACACAGCTTTTGGCTGCTGCGGGAGTGGCATTCTACTCAACCGCCTTCTCGAGTCAAGCCTTATTTTTACAGGCTTTTCGAGGCTATCGACCGGCTTGTTTGCGTTGCCGCTTGCCCTGTCGATGGAGGCGCATTATAGGGAGCGAATTCGTTCTGGCAACCCCTCCCCTGCAATAAAATTGCAAAAATCGGCACTTTTTTAGTTATTCATGTCCAAGCACAGCTTTTATACAACCTTATCCACAGGAGAAGTCCTCAACGGCACTATAGCCGCCACACTCCATGACTCATGGCCTACTTATACGACAAATGAAGGATGACATTGCCCTACTCTGGGCTATGCAACAGAACCCCTGTCGTTTAGGCAGAGATAAACGACTTAAATATAGAGACTATTGAAAAATCATCTCTCACTTACAAAACGAGGCAGTAGAGGCAGTAGAGGCAGTAGAGGCAGTAGAGGCAGTAGAGGCAGTAGAGGCAGTAGAGGCAGTAGAGGCAGTAGAGGCAGTAGAGGCAGTAGAGGCAGTAGAGGCAGTAGAGGCAGTAGAGGCAGTAGAGGCAGTAGAGGCAGTAGAGGCAGTAGAGGCAGTATCAGAATCAACTAAAAGAAAAGCCGGGACAAGCCCGGCTTTTTCTTTTATCACTCAGCAGCTGCTTCAGCAGCGGCCGGGCGGTCTACCAGCTCAATGTAAGCCATAGGAGCGTTGTCGCCAGCACGGAAACCGCATTTCAGAATGCGAGTATAACCGCCGGCGCGCTCCAGGTAGCGCGGGCCCAGTTCATTGAACAGCTTAGCCACGATCGCGTTATCGCGAGTACGGGCAAATGCCAGGCGACGATTAGCAACGCTATCAGTCTTGGCAAGGGTGATCAGCGGTTCAACTACACGACGCAGCTCTTTTGCCTTAGGCAGAGTCGTCTTGATGATCTCATGACGAACCAGGGAGCTGGCCATGTTGCGGAACATAGCCTGACGATGGCTGCTGTTCCGGTTCAGTTGACGACCACTCAAACGATGGCGCATGACCTTATCCTTCTAACTAAATCTGTGAAACCCGTAATCTGGATTACTCGTCAGCGATGCTGGCGGGCGGCCAGTTCTCAAGGCGCATGCCAAGAGACAGACCACGGGAGGCCAACACGTCCTTGATCTCAGTCAGGGACTTCTTACCGAGGTTAGGAGTCTTAAGCAACTCAACTTCGGTACGCTGTACCAGATCACCAATATAGTGGATAGCTTCTGCCTTCAGACAGTTCGCTGAACGAACTGTCAGCTCCAAATCATCGACAGGACGCAGCAGAATCGGATCAAACTCGGGTTTCTCTTCTTTCTTCTCGGGCACGCTGACATCGCGCAGATCCACGAAGGCTTCCAGTTGCTCTGCCAGAATAGTGGCGGAACGACGGATGGCTTCTTCCGGATCCAGAGTACCATTGGTCTCCATGTCGATAACCAGCTTGTCCAAGTCGGTGCGCTGTTCCACACGTGCCGCCTCGACATTGTAGGCGATGCGAACGATGGGGCTGAACGCGGAGTCCAGCAGCAGGCGACCGATGGGACGCTCTTCATCATCGTTGTGAACACGAGCAGAAGCAGGCACATAACCACGACCGCGCTGAACTTTCAGGCGCATGCTGATCTCAGCATTTGCACCAGTCAGGTGGCAGATTACGTGCTCCGGGTTTACGATCTCGACTTCATCACCGTGAGTGATATCACCAGCGGTAACGGGGCCTGTTCCAGACTTGGTCAGGGACAGAGTTACCTCGTCCTTGCCTTCCAGCTTCACAGCGATACCTTTCAGGTTGAGCAGGATTTCAAGAATGTCTTCCTGTACACCTTCTTTGCTGCTGTACTCGTGCAGTACTCCGTCGATCTCGACTTCAGTAACCGCACAACCGGGCATAGATGACAGCAAAATACGACGCAGGGCATTGCCCAGCGTGTGGCCAAAGCCACGCTCAAGCGGCTCGAGAGTCACTTTCGCGTGAGTCGGGCTAACTTGCTCGATGTCAACTAGCCGCGGTTTAAGAAAATCTGTTACAGAACCCAGCATTGTGTCCTCTCTTTAGAAGCTAGCTTTACTTGGAGTAAAGCTCGACGATCAGCTGTTCGTTAATGTCGGCAGACAGGTCGGAACGCTCCGGCAGGCGCTTGAAGGCACCTTCCATCTTAGCAGCGTCAACCTCTACCCAAGTCGGCTTCTCGCGCTGACCAGCAACTTCCAGGGAAGCTTTGATACGCGCTTGCTTCTTAGCCTTCTCGCGAACGCAGATCACGTCCTCAGGGGATACCTGGAAAGAAGGAACATTCACAACGCGGCCGTTTACCATGATGGCTTTGTGGCTCACCAGCTGACGAGATTCAGCACGAGTGGCGCCGAAGCCCATGCGGTAGACGACGTTGTCCAGACGACCTTCCAGCAGCTGCAACAGGTTTTCACCGGTGTTACCCTTTTGACGGGCAGCGTCGCGGTAGTAGTTGCGGAACTGTTTTTCCAATACGCCGTAGATACGACGTACTTTTTGTTTCTCGCGCAGTTGCACACCGTAGTCGGACAGACGCGCTTTACGCGCACCGTGTTGACCAGGAACGGTGTCAATCTTGCACTTAGAATCAATCGCACGAACACCAGACTTCAGGAAGAGGTCGGTGCCCTCACGACGGCTAAGCTTAAGCTTAGGACCGATATATCTTGCCATCTTCTTTCTCCAACAATCCTAGACCAAGTAGCTACAGCGTTACACGCGGCGCTTCTTGGGAGGACGACAACCGTTGTGCGGGATCGGAGTCACATCAGTAATGTTAGTGATGCGGAAACCAGCCGCGTTCAGAGCGCGGATGGAAGACTCACGACCGGGACCCGGACCTTTGACCATGACTTCCAGGTTCTTCACGCCGTATTCTTTGGCGATCTCACCAGCACGCTCAGCAGCTACCTGGGCAGCAAACGGAGTGGACTTACGGGAACCACGGAAACCGGAACCACCAGAGGTAGCCCAAGACAGAGCATTGCCCTGACGGTCAGTAATGGTCACGATTGTGTTGTTGAAAGATGCATGAACGTGCGCAATACCGTCGCTCACTTGCTTTTTAACGCGCTTGCGAGCACGAGTCGGAGTTTTAGCCATTTTCTACCTTCCCGTTACTTCTTGATAGCCTTGCGCGGACCCTTACGGGTACGAGCGTTGGTCTTGGTACGTTGACCACGAACAGGCAGGCTACGACGGTGACGCAAACCACGGTAGCAACCCAGATCCATCAATCGCTTGATGTTCATGGAAATCTGACGACGCAGGTCACCTTCGACGGTGAATTTACCTACTTGTTCACGCAGATTCTCGATCTGAGCTTCGTCCAGGTCTTTAATTTTCACATTCTCAGCGATACCGGCTGCGGCACAGATGGCCTTGGAGCGGGTACGACCGACGCCATAAATAGCAGTCAGTGCAATGACTGCATGTTTATGGTCAGGAATGTTAATGCCAGCGATACGGGCCACTATTCACTCCTACATATAGTAGATAACGACCACCACAAAGCCCGTGAGCGGATACGTGGCGGTCAACCAATACACAACAAAAGTTGGCTGGCTATATTAGCCAGCACAACTATTTGTTGCAAGTACTAACCGTAAAAAATTAGCCTTGGCGCTGTTTATGCTTTGGCTCGCTGCAAATCACACGCACCACACCGTGACGCTTGATGATTTTGCAGTTACGGCAGATTGCCTTAACGGAAGCACGAACTTTCATTGCTTAACTCCGTAACTACGCCGACCTTTAGCGGCCGTAGCCCTTCAGGTTGGCCTTCCTCAGGACGTCGCCATATTGATGAGACATCATATGGGTCTGAACCTGAGCCATGAAGTCCATGATAACTACCACGATAATCAGCAGCGAGGTGCCACCGAAGTAGAACTGTACGTTCCAGGCAGTCATCAGGAACTGGGGTACCAGACAGATAAAGGTAATATAGAGCGCACCTGCCAATGTCAGGCGAGTCATAACCTTATCGATGTAACGTGCTGTCTGCTCGCCCGGGCGGATCCCCGGGATAAAGGCTCCACTCTTCTTCAGGTTATCTGCTGTCTCGCGGGGGTTGAACACCAGCGCGGTATAGAAGAAGCAGAAGAAGATAATGGCTGCTGCATAGAGCATCTCGTACAAGGGCTGACCCGGCTGCAGGACCATAGAGACCTGTTGCAGAATGTCAGCGATCTTGCCCTCGCCCTGACCAAACCAGGAGGTAATGGTACCCGGGAAGAGGATGATGCTGGATGCGAAAATCGCAGGAATCACACCGGCCATATTCACTTTCAACGGCAGGTGTGTGCTTTGCGCAGCGAATACCTGGCGGCCTTGTTGACGCTTGGCATAGTTAACGACGATACGACGCTGACCACGCTCCACGAACACCACAAAGTAAGTCACAGCGAAAACAATCAAGCCCAGCAACAACAACAGCAGGATGTGCAATTCCCCTTGACGTGCCTGTTCGGCCGTAGCGCCAATGGCATGAGGCAGACCGGCGACGATACCTGTGAAGATAATCAACGAGATACCATTACCAATCCCACGCTCGGTAATCTGTTCACCCAACCACATCAAGAACATGGTACCGGTGACCAGACTCACAACGGCTGTGAAATAGAAGCCCAAACCCGGATGAGTCACGAGTCCTTGCATCATATTCGGCAGACCTGTTGCAATACCAATGGCCTGGAACGTTCCCAAAACCAGCGTGCCCCAACGGGTATATTGGCTAATCTTGCGACGGCCGGATTCACCTTCTTTCTTGAGTTCAGCAAGAGCAGGGTGAACCACAGTCAGCAGCTGGATAATAATCGACGCCGAAATGTACGGCATGATCCCCAGTGCAAGAATAGAAGCACGCGAGAGTGCACCACCACTGAACATGTTGAACATCTCAATGATGGTGCCCTTCTGTTGTTGGAACAACTCGGCCAGTACGGCGGCGTCAATACCAGGGATCGGCACATAAGAGCCTGCACGGAACACGATAATTGCCCCGAGAACGAAGAGCAGACGGCTCTTCAGTTCGCTCAGACCACCTTGTGCTTTAACATCCAATCCTGGTTTCTTAGCCATTGTACTGATTATTCCTCGATTTTACCGCCAGCGGCCTCGATGGCTGCACGTGCACCCTTGGTGACGGACAGACCACGAACGGTCACAGCACGGTCAATGTTGCCAGACAGAACAACTTTAGCGAACACGATGTTTTTGGTAATAACACCGGCTTGCTTCAGAGTGCTCACGTCGACCACATCACCTTCTACCAGGGCGATTTCGTTCAGGCGCACTTCGGCAGAAACCAAAGATTTGCGAGAGAAGAAACCGAACTTCGGCAGACGGATTTTCAAAGGCATCTGGCCGCCTTCGAAACCGTTGCGGACCTTGCCGCCACCGGAACGAGAGGTCTGACCTTTAACACCACGACCACCGGTCTTGCCCAGACCAGAACCGATACCACGGCCCGGACGGTGCTTGACGCGCTTGGAGCCAGCGGCCGGAGACAGAGTATTCAGACGCATGCTTAGCCCTCCACCTTAACCATGTAATAAACCTGGTTGATCATGCCGCGTACGCAGGGAGTATCTTCCAGCTCAACGGTGTGACCAATGCGACGCAGACCCAGACCACGCAGAGTCGCCTTGTGCTTTGGCAGACGGCCGATAGAGCTGCGAGTTTGAGTTACTTTTACAGTGTTAGCCATGTCGCATTACCCCAGAATTTCTTCAACGCGCAGACCACGCTTGGCCGCGATCTGTTCCGGTGATTGACCGTGAACCAGAGCGTCGACAGTTGCGCGAACAACGTTGATTGGGTTGGTGGAACCGTAGGTCTTGGCCAGCACGTTGTGGATACCAGCAACTTCCAGTACGGCACGCATGGCGCCGCCTGCAATGATACCAGTACCTTGGGAGGCCGGCTTCATGAACACGGTGGAACCAGAGTGAACGCCACGCACCGGGTGGTGCAGGGTGCCGTTGTTCAGCTCAACCTTGTTCAGGTTACGCTTAGCCTGTTCCATCGCCTTTTGAATGGCGGCCGGAACTTCACGTGCCTTACCGTAACCGTAACCTACACGGCCGTTACCATCACCCACCACGGTCAACGCGGTGAAGGACATGATACGACCACCTTTAACAGTTTTCGAAACACGGTTTACTGCAATGAGCTTTTCTTGCAGTTCGCCGGCTTGAGATTCGACTTTAGCCATCTTCGACTCCTAGCTTAGAACTGAAGACCAGCGTCACGAGCAGCGGCAGCCAGAGCGGCTACACGACCGTGATACTTGAAACCGGAACGATCGAAAGATACGTTCTGAACGCCTTTGGCAATAGCACGCTCAGCGATAGCCTTACCTACAGCGGTAGCAGCATCTGCGTTACCGGTGTATTTCAGAGCTTCACTGATGGCTTTCTCTACTGTGGAAGCAGAGGCCAGAACTTCGGAACCGTTGGCTGCAATAACCTGCGCATAGATATGACGCGGGGTACGGTGAACAACCAGACGGGTAGCTCCCAGTTCCTGCATCTTTTTCCGAGCACGAGTAGCACGACGGAGACGAGCTGCTTTCTTGTCCATAGTGTTACCTTACTTCTTCTTAGCTTCTTTAGTACGCACTTGCTCGTTGGCATAGCGTACACCCTTGCCCTTGTAGGGCTCCGGAGCGCGGTAAGCACGGATATCGGCGGCGACTTGGCCAACCAGCTGCTTGTCCACACCACGCAGAACGATCTCGGTGGCGGACGGACATTCAGCGGTGACACCAGCCGGCAGCGCATGCTCTACCGGGTGAGAGAAGCCCAGTGCCAGCGCAACAGCATTGCCCTTGATGGAGGCTTTGTAACCTACACCAACCAGCTGCAGCTTGCGCTCGAAGCCTTGGGTAACACCGACTACCATGTTATTGACCAATGCACGGGCAGTACCGGCCTGAGCGTCAGCACCAGCGATGCCATCGCGCGGGGCGAACTTCAGTACATTGTCTTCTTTGGTCACTTCTACACCGGCGTGGATGGAACGAACCAGGGAACCCTTGCCACCTTTGATGGACAGTTCTTGGCCGTTCAGAGTCACCTCTACGCCAGCAGGAATAGTGACGGGTGCCTTAGCAACGCGAGACATTTCCGACCTCCTATTAAGCGACGTAGCAGATGATCTCACCACCCATGCTTGCCTTGCGGGCAGCACGGTCGGTCATCACACCTTTAGACGTGGACACGATAGCAACACCGAGACCGCCCATGACTTTCGGCAGATCAGTAGTGCGCTTGTAAATACGCAGGCCGGGACGGCTCACGCGTTGGATCAGTTCTACAACCGGCTTGCCCTGGAAATACTTCAGTTCGATTTCCAGTTCCGGTTTCACGTCACCAGCTACGTTGTAGCCAGCGATGTAACCTTCTTCTTTCAGCACTTTGGCGATAGCCACTTTCAGCTTGGAAGAAGGCATGGAAACCGCAACTTTGCTCGCCGCCTGACCGTTACGGATGCGGGTCAGCATATCCGCGATCGGATCTTGCATGCTCATAGTCTAACTCCCGAGATTCTTACCAAGAGGCCTTTTTGAGGCCCGGAATTTCGCCCTTCATGGCATGCTCACGCACCTTGATGCGAGAGAGGCCAAACTTCCGCAGGAAACCGTGCGGACGACCAGTGATGTTGCAACGGTTACGCTGGCGGGACGGACTGGAATCACGGGGCAGCTGTTGCAGTTGCAAGACAGCATCCCAACGCGCTTCTTCAGAAGCGTTCATATCAACGATGATAGCTTTCAGCTCGGTACGCTTGGTCGCGAACTTGGCTGCCAGCTTCGCACGCTTTGCTTCACGTGCTTTCATGGATGTTTTAGCCATAACCCTAACCTTACTTGCGGAATGGGAAGTTAAAGGCAGCCAGCAGAGCACGGCCTTCTTCGTCGGTATTCGCGGAAGTGGTGATGGTGATATCCAGACCACGGACGCGATCGACCTTGTCATAGTCGATTTCCGGGAAGATGATTTGCTCACGCACGCCCATGGAGTAGTTACCACGGCCATCGAACGCCTTGGCGTTCAGACCACGGAAGTCACGGATACGCGGTACGGAGATGCAAATCAGCCGTTCCAGGAACTCCCACATACGCTCGCCACGCAGGGTTACTTTACAACCTATCGGGTAGCCTTCACGAATCTTGAAGCCCGCAACAGATTTGCGTGCTTTGGTGATCAGCGGCTTCTGACCGGAAATGGCAGCCATATCGGCAGCAGCATTTTCCAGCAATTTCTTGTCAGAGATCGCTTCACCAACACCCATGTTCAGGGTGATTTTCTCGATCCGAGGGACTTGCATGATAGTCTTGTAACCGAACTGCTTGGACAGTTCATTTACTACATCGGATTTGTAGTAATCATGCAGTTTCGCCATCGTTAAACTCCAATTACTTCACAAGTTCGCCGGTGGATTTGAAGAAACGGACTTTCTTGCCGTCTTCAATCCGGAAACCAACGCGGTCAGCCTTGCCAGTGGCAGAGTTGAACAGCGCGACGTTAGATACATCGATGGGGGCTTCTTTGGTGACGATGCCGCCAGCCTGACCCAGTGCGGGTGCCGGCTTTTGGTGTTTCTTCACCTGGTTGATGCCTTCCACGATTACCTTACCTTTTGCAATCAGGACTTGAGTGACTTTGCCACGCTTGCCCTTGTCTTTGCCGGTAAGAACAATTACTTCGTCTTCGCGACGGATTTTAGCTGCCATCGTTCGACTCCTTACAGTACTTCGGGTGCCAGGGACACAATCTTCATGAACTTCTCGTTACGGAGTTCACGGGTCACCGGGCCAAAAATACGAGTACCGATTGGCTGTTGGTTGTTGTTAAGCAACACAGCCGCATTGTTGTCGAAACGGATGACAGAGCCGTCCGGACGACGAACGCCTTTACGGGTGCGTACGACCACCGCGTTATACACATCACCTTTCTTCACTTTACCGCGAGGAATGGCTTCCTTGATGGAAACCTTGATGATGTCGCCGATGCCGGCATAACGGCGGTGCGAACCACCCAGAACCTTAATACACATTACACTGCGAGCGCCGGAGTTGTCGGCAACACCCAGCATACTTTGCATCTGGATCATCTTAGTGCTCCGCTTTGTTTACTTCTTATCCCTGATGGGATCTGGCTGCCTTCAAAAGGCGCGAAACTATAACACAGCTATTTTTGAAAAGGTAGCCTAAAAAACAAACGGCCCCGATGGGGGGCCGTTTGGGCTAAAAAGTACCGAATTAGGCCTTTTCTACGACAGCAACCAGGGTCCAGGACTTGGTCTTGGACAGCGGGCGGCACTCGCGGATTTCCACGAGATCGCCAGCCTTGCACTCGTTGTTCTCGTCATGCACGTGCAGCTTGGTAGTGCGCTTGATGATCTTACCGTAGATCGGGTGCTTTACCTTGCGCTCGATAGCGACGGTGATGGACTTGTCCATCTTGTCGCTAATTACACGACCTTGCAGAGTACGGATCTTGTCAGTCATTACGCACCTGCCTTCTCAGTCAGTACAGTCTTGATACGTGCGACGTCACGACGCACTTGTTTCAGAGTGTGAGTCTGAGCCAGCTGGCCGGTGGAAGCTTGCATGCGCATGTTGAATTGCTCACGCAGCAGACCCAGCAGCTCCTGGTTCAGTTCTTCGACGCTCTTTTGACGCAGATCTTGGGCTTTCATCACATCACCGTCTTAATTACGAAAGTGGTCTGAACAGACAGCTTAGCTGCGGCCAGGGCAAACGCTTCACGCGCCAGAGCCTCAGGTACACCATCCATCTCGTACAGAACCTTGCCAGGCTGGATCGGGCAAACCCAGTATTCCACGTTACCCTTACCTTTACCCATACGAACTTCGAGGGGCTTTTCGGTGATGGGCTTGTCCGGGAACACACGGATCCAGATCTTGCCTTGACGCTTAACGTGACGGGTCATGGCACGACGGGCTGCTTCGATTTGACGAGCAGTCAGTTGACCACGAGATGTCGCCTTCAGGCCAAAGGTACCGAAGGATACTTCGTTACCGGCATTGGCCAGACCGCGGTTACGACCCTTGTGGGTCTTGCGGAATTTAGTACGCTTAGGTTGCAACATTTACCGAATCTCCTTACTTGGCAGCGCGGCGCTTGTTGTCACGCTTGGGCTTCGCAGGAGCTTGCTCTTGAGCAGCGGCAGCATTGACTGCAGCCAGACCGCCCAGAACTTCGCCCTTGAAGATCCAAACTTTAACGCCGATCACACCGTAAGTGGTGTGGGCTTCAGAAGTTGCGTAGTCGATGTCGGCGCGCAGGGTGTGCAGGGGCACACGACCTTCACGGTACCATTCGGTACGCGCGATTTCAGCACCGCCCAGACGACCGGAAACTTCCACTTTGATGCCCTTGGCACCCAGGCGCATGGCGTTCTGTACGGCGCGCTTCATAGCACGACGGAACATTACGCGACGCTCCAGCTGGGAAGTGATGCTGTCGGCAACCAGTTTGCCATCCAGCTCCGGCTTGCGGACTTCGGAAATGTTGATCTGAGCAGGCACGCCAGCGATTGCGGCTACAGCTTTGCGCAGTTTTTCAACGTCTTCGCCTTTCTTGCCGATCACGACACCCGGACGAGCGGTGTGAATGGTCACACGGATGCTCTTGGCCGGACGCTCGATAGTGATCTTGGACAAGGAAGCGTTTTTCAGCTCCTTGGTCAGGAACTGGCGTACTTGGAAATCGCTGTACAGGTTGTCAGCGAAGTCTTTGGTGTTCGCGAACCAGGTAGAATTCCAAGGCTTGGTAATACCCAGGCGAATGCCATTAGGATGTACTTTCTGACCCATTGCTTATCTCCCAGCCTTAGCGTCGGATACCACTACAGTGATGTGAGCGGTACGCTTGAGGATACGATCCGCGCGACCTTTGGCACGCGGGCGGATGCGCTTCATGGAGGGACCTTCGTCTACCATGATGGTGGCAACACGCAGGGTGTCGATATCGGCACCTTCGTTGTGCTCAGCGTTGGCAATGGCAGATTCCAGCACTTTCTTCACCAGAACAGCAGCCTTTTTCGGACTGAAGGTCAGGATGTTCAGAGCCTTGTCTACGGACAGACCACGTACTTGATCGGCTACCAGACGAGCTTTCTGGGCAGAAGTACGGGCATAACGGTGTTTAGCGATAGCTTCCATCATTTATCCCTTAGCGCTTCTTAGCCTTCTTATCAGCAGCATGGCCGCGATAAGTACGAGTCGGTGCGAATTCACCCAGTTTGTGACCGATCATTTCTTCGGTAACGAAAACCGGAACGTGCTGACGACCATTATGGACAGCGATGGTCAAACCGATCATGTTCGGGATGATCATTGAACGACGGGACCAGGTCTTAACCGGCTTTTTATCCCCGCTTTCCACCGCTTTCTCTACCTTCTTCAGCAAGTGCAGGTCGATAAATGGACCCTTCTTGAGAGAACGTGGCATGGTGATTCCTCTATGTTAACAATTACTTGTTACGACGACGTACGATGTACTTGTCGGTACGCTTGTTCTTACGGGTCTTGAAGCCCTTAGCCTTCTGGCCCCATGGGGACACAGGCTGCATGCCCTTGTTACGACCCTCACCACCACCGTGCGGGTGATCAACCGGGTTCATCGCCATACCGCGAACGGTCGGACGAATACCACGCCAGCGGTTAGCACCGGCTTTACCCAGTTGACGCAGCATGTGCTCGGAGTTACCCACTTCACCGATGGTAGCGCGGCACTCGGCCAGAACTTTACGTACTTCGCCGGAACGCAGACGCAGAGTTACATAGTTACCTTCACGAGCCAGGATCTGGATGAAAGTACCAGCGGAACGAGCCAGCTGGGCACCTTTACCAGGCTTCATCTCAACGGCGTGAACGGTAGAACCGACCGGGATGTTGCGCATCGGCAGGGTGTTACCCACCTTGATGGCAGCATCAGCACCAGAGGCGATTGCATCACCAGCTTTCAGGCCTTTCGGAGCCAGGATGTAACGACGCTCACCGTCTGCATACAGCACCAGGGCGATGTTTGCGGTACGGTTAGGATCGTATTCCAGACGCTCAACTTTGGCCGGAATGCCGTCTTTGTCGCGCTTGAAGTCGATCAGACGGTAGTGTTGCTTGTGACCACCACCGATGTGACGAGTGGTGATACGACCGTTGTTGTTACGGCCACCGGACTTGCTTTTGCTGTCCAGCAGAGCGGCGAAGGGCTTGCCCTTGTACAGCTCTTGGTTGACGATCTTGACGACGTGGCGGCGGCCCGGAGAAGTAGGCTTGCACTTAACGATTGCCATTTTTCAGAACTCCTCTTACTCGGCTGCGCCCATGAAGTCGATGTCCTGACCAGCTTTCAGGGTCACATAAGCCTTTTTCCAATCGGAACGACGGCCTACGCGTGCACCTGCGCGCTTGGTCTTACCCTTCATGTTCAGGGTACGGACGGTCTCAACTTCGACCTCGAACAGTTTCGCAACTGCAGCTTTGACTTCCGCCTTGGTGGCATCAACAGCAACTTTGAACACGATAGTGTTCTGCTTTTCTGCGACCATGGTGCTCTTTTCAGAGATGTGCGGAGCCTTCAGAACTTTCAGCAGACGCTCTTCACGGATCATGCCAGCATCTCCTCGATTTGCTTAACTGCGTCAGCAGTCATCAGAACCTTGTCGAAAGCGATCAGGCTGACCGGGTCGATACCGGCAACGTCACGCACGTCAACTTTGTACAGGTTACGAGCAGCCAGGAACAGGTTCTCATCGACTTCAGCAGTCACGATCAGAACGTCAGTCAGTTCCATTTCTTTCAGCTTGGCGATCAGTTCTTTGGTCTTCGGCGCTTCGATGCCGAACTTCTCAACAACGATCAGGCGCTCTTGACGTACCAGCTCGGACAGGATGCTACGGATAGCGCCGCGGTACATCTTCTTGTTTACTTTCTGGCTGTGATCTTGCGGCTTAGCAGCAAAGGTCACACCACCGGAACGCCAGATGGGCGAACGGATGGAGCCAGCACGGGCACGACCAGTACCCTTCTGACGCCACGGCTTTTTGCCGCCACCAGACACTTCAGAGCGAGTCAGCTGCGCACGAGTACCCTGACGGGCACCAGCGGCATATGCAACGACAACCTGGTGAACCAGAGCTTCGTTGAATTCGCGCCCGAAGGTAGTCTCGGAAACTTCAAGAGCGCTCTTGGCGTCTTTCATTACCAATTCCATTACTATCTCCTCAGACGTTACGCTTTGACGGCAGGTTTGACGATCACGTTGCCGTTGGTTGCACCCGGTACTGCGCCTTTGATGAGCAGCAGGTTGCGTTCAGCGTCAACACGAACCAGTTCCAGGTTCTGAGTCGTTACACGCTCAGCACCCATGTGACCAGCCATCTTCTTGCCCTTGAATACACGGCCCGGGGTCTGGTTTTGACCGATGGAGCCAGGTACACGGTGGGACAGGGAGTTACCGTGGGTCATATCCTGGGTACGGAAGTTCCAGCGCTTAACAGTACCGGCAAAACCTTTACCCTTGGATGTGCCGGTAACGTCTACCAGCTTAACGTCAGCGAGAAGATCTACTTTCAGCTCGCTACCAACAGTGAAAGTTTCACCGTTGTTCAGGCGGAATTCCCACAGACCGCGACCGGCTTCTACACCAGCTTTGGCGAAGTGGCCAGCTTCCGGCTTGGTTACGCGGCTGGCTTTCTTGGCGCCAGTGGTAACCTGAATAGCGTTGTAGCCGTCGGTTTCTACAGATTTGACCTGAGTTACACGGTTAGCTTCAACTTCGATAACAGTCACCGGGATAGAAACGCCATCTTCAGTGAAGATGCGAGTCATACCCACTTTGCGACCTACAAGACCGATTGTCATTGTTATCAACCTCTTTCCGTAATTAACCCAGGCTGATCTGGACGTCTACACCAGCTGCCAGATCCAGACGCATCAGAGCGTCAACGGTCTTGTCAGTCGGTTCAACGATGTCTACCAGACGCTTGTGAGTGCGGATCTCGTACTGATCACGCGCGTCTTTGTTGACGTGCGGGGAGATCAGAACGGTGAAACGCTCTTTGCGAGTCGGCAGCGGGATAGGACCGCGAACCTGCGCGCCAGTGCGCTTAGCAGTTTCAACGATTTCCGCAGTGGATTGATCGATCAGGCGATGATCAAAAGCCTTCAGGCGGATACGGATTCTTTGGTTCTGCATTGACAGAGCTCCAATAGATAAAAGAACATAAATCAACACCGCCCGACCGAGATTACTCCCGCCAGAGGTGTGATTTTTCACGTTTCCTCCCATATCGGGAGGACTGTATGGCTGGCAACTCGTAAACGGGAAGCTCAGCAAGCAGACATATCGTCTGGCTGCCTCATGGGCAAGCGGAGGGGATTATACGGATTTTTTCCACTCACGCAAGTGAAGGCGGACAGATTGTGCGCAATGTTGTGTGGCGGATGGATCTCCAGGCGATCAAATCATCGCCCTCGGCGAGACGGTAACGACAATGTTGCAAACAGGCTGATAGACTGCGCCCTCGCCCCTGTTTGCGGAACGCATCCCATGCTCAAGAATCAGAAGAAAGCCTACCAGTACGGGCTCTGTGCCGTCGCCCTCTGGTCCACGGTGGCCAGCGCCTTCAAGATCTCCCTCGCCTACTTTGAACCAGTACAGCTGCTGCTGGTCGCCGCCAGCACCTCGACCCTGACCCTGGGATGCATCGTGGCCTGTCAGGGCAAACTGCCGCTACTGCTCGACTACATCAAGAGTCGCCCCCTCTACTACCTCGCTCTCGGGGTCCTGAACCCCTTCCTCTATTACCTGCTGCTGTTCAAGGCATATGATCTGCTGCCCGCCCAGCAGGCGCAGACTCTCAACTACACCTGGGCCATCACCCTCAGCCTGCTGGCCGTTCCCTTCCTCGGTCAAAAGCTGCGCCGCCGCGATGGCGTCGCCATCGTGCTCGGCTATTTCGGCGCCCTGGTGATCGCCACCAGGGGGGACGTGTTCGGTCTACAGTTCGACAGCCCCCTCGGCGTCACGCTGGCGCTGGTGTCGACCCTGATCTGGGCCGGTTACTGGATCCTCAACACCCGCAATCAGGGGGATCCCGTCGTCAGCCTGCTGCTCGGCTTCCTCATCAGCCTGCCCTTCATCATCGTGGCGACCTGGTTGCTCTCGGACTTTGCCATGACCGCCTGGCAGGGATGGGCCGGCGCCATCTATGTGGGGCTGTTCGAGATGGGCTTCGGTTTCGTGCTCTGGCTGATGGCCCTGCGCCACGCCACCAACACAGCCCCCATCAGCAACCTCATCTTCATCTCGCCGTTTGCCTCTCTGGTGCTGCTCAACCTGTTGATCGGCGAAACCATTCACCCGGCAACCCCCATCGGGTTGGCTCTCATCGTCGCCGCCCTGCTTATCCAGCAACTCAAATATGGCAAGCGCTACCGCAAGGTGAGCGACCCCCACGCCTGACAGACAAAAGGGCGCATCTCTCGATACGCCCTGCTTTCAATCCATCCACTCCAGCGGCTGGTTCTTGGGTAGCCGGATCTCCACCTGCAAGCCCCCCAGTTCGGAGCGCCCCAACCTGATGGTGCCGTGATGCTGGGAAACTATCTTGGCAACGATGGCCAGCCCCAGCCCACTGCCGCCACCGGTGCGCGCCACATTGCCCTGGGTGAAGGGCTTGAGCACCCGGGAGTAGTCCTCTTCTGCGATCCCCGGGCCATTGTCGGAGAGTCGCAGCCGCACCCAGTGGCCATCATCCCTGAGCTCGGCCTGCAACCGGGTCGCGCCATAGCGCAGGGAGTTGCCCGACAGATTGTTGAGGATACGGCGAATGCTGATGGGATGGCAGGCCACACGCACCGCCTCCTCCGGCAGGAGCAGCTCCACTTCCAGTCCCTGATCGGTCTGCATCAGCAACGCATCGTGAATGAGCTGGGTCAGGTCGACGGGCCGGGCATCGAGCCCCTCGTTCGGGCGAATGTAGTCGATGAACTGATCGATGATGCCGTTCGACTCATCGATATCCGCATTGATGCTCTCCTTGAGGTACTCATCCCCCGAGGACATCATCTCGGTCGCGAGACGAATGCGGGTGAGAGGGGTGCGCAAATCGTGGGATACCCCGGCCATCATCAGGTTGCGCTCCTCGATCAGCCCCTTGATGGAGCTCGACATGTGGTTGAAGGTGCGGGTCAGGCGGCGCACCTCCCGCGAGCCCTGCTCCCCCAGGGCATCGGGAAAGTTGCCGCGCGCCACCGCCACGGCCCCCGCTTCCAGATCCTCCAGCGGTCGCACCAGCTGACGGGCAAAACGCCAGGCTGCAAACAGGGTCACCACCAGCAAGACGCTCATATAGAGGATGAGCGGTTCGATGTCGTCATCTTCAATTTCAGTCAGGGGAATGCGCACCCACATCTGGCTGGCCTGGGGAGGCTGGATCCAGATGATGTAGTGATCCTGGATTTCAACTCTGACCCTGGTATCCCCTTTCAATTCGCGGCTGATGCTCTGCTCCAGATAGGGGTAGGGCTTGGAATCATTCAGCCCGTGCTGCTCCGCCTCGCTCTGGGTATAGATGTCGCTGCCAGTGGTCACATAGACCAGCGCCTCGGCATCTTCACTGAGCGCCAGCTGGTTGTTGTCCACCGGAAAGATGAGTTTGACCTGGTTTGCCAGCAGGTGGCTGATCTGCTTGACGGTCGGCGCCAGCAGGTAGTTGTAGAAGGTAACGTAGGAGACGACTTGATAGACCACCAGCACGGCAGCCAGAAACCAGAGCATGCGGGAGAACATGCTGCCCACTTTCTTCATGCGTTCTCACCGTCCGGTACGAACACATACCCCAGACCCCAGACGGTCTGCAGATAGCGAGGCTGGGCCGGGTCCTGTTCCAGCAGGCGGCGCAGGCGGGAGACCTGCACATCAATGCTGCGCTCGGTGGCCGTGTACTCGCGACCACGGGCCAGGTTCATCAGCTTGTCACGGGAGAGCGGTTCGCGAGGATGACTCACCAGCACCTTGAGCACGGCGAACTCCCCGCTGGTCAGGGCAACCGGTTCGCCATCACGGCTCAGTTCACGGGTCGCCAGATTGAGCTGGTAGGCCCCGAAACTCACCATCTTCTCCGCCGCGGAAGGGGCGCCGGGCAGCTCCACGGTGTGGCGGCGCAGCACGGCGCGGATCCGGGCCAGCAGCTCACGGGGGTTGAACGGCTTGGGCAGATAATCGTCGGCCCCCATCTCCAGACCGACGATGCGATCCACTTCGTCCCCCTTGGCGGTGAGCATCAAGACAGGGATCTGGTTGCCGGCCTCGCGCAGGCGGCGGCAGATGGAGAGGCCGTCTTCCCCCGGCAGCATCAGATCAAGCACCATCAGGCTGAAGTTTTCACGCGTCAGCAGGCGATCGGCCTGCTCCCCGTTGGCGACACCTCGCACTACAAACCCCTGCTCGGTGAGGTAGCGCTCCAGCAAGGAACGCAGTTTCAGATCGTCGTCCACCACCAGGACCTTGTATTGCTGACTCATTGCCACCTCTCTTTTCTGTCTCCCCTCATACTAGAGCCGCCCCCTGCAACCACAAAGCATAAATATGTTACCGGTTATTGCCCTCATTCGGCCCCGGAGCCGGGAAGGATGGATGGCCAGCTCTGCTTTTTGCTCGACAGCGCGGCGACAATGACTAAGATCCCGAGCAACCGGATGCAATTGGCGAGGGAGTGATAACTCCATGAAAACCAAACTCATTACCCGTGAAGGCTACACCATGCTCCGGCAGGAGCACGACATGCTCTGGCGGGAGGAGAGGCCCGATGTCACCAAAAAAGTGGCCTGGGCAGCGAGCCTGGGTGATCGCAGCGAGAATGCCGATTACCAGTACAACAAGAAACGCCTGCGGGAGATCGACCGCCGGGTTCGCTACCTGCGCAAGTGCCTGGAAGAGCTGACCATAGTCGACTACTCCCCCTCCCAGGAGGGCAAGGTCTTCTTCGGCGCCTGGGTCGAGGTGGAAAACGACGAGGGTGAGACCAAGCGCTTTCGCATCGTCGGCTATGACGAGATCTTCGGCCGCAAGGATTACATCTCCATCGACTCCCCCATGGCCCGTGCCCTGCTCAAGAAAGAGGTGGGCGATGAAGCCATGGTTCAAACGCCAGTGGGTGACGCCTGCTGGTACATCAATGAGATCAGCTATCCCAAATAAGCCAGGCCTAGCCTCACTGCCAAATCGGCTGACAAGGCCAGGAGAGACCGAGCATGTCCGCCCACCGGGTATGAGAAACGTCATTTCTGCCGGGGTGGCATCCCGCTGCCCGACCCCATATAGTGCTCACACTCGGCGCCTTGCGGCGCCAACCGGCCCGCGCGGCAGTGGCCTGGCAGGTATCTAAAGTATCGCCAGGACAGACCCCCTGTTCGGCGACATAGCCCCACGCTGGCCAGTTAGACAGAACCCGACCAAGAGACCCTCGATGCAAAGCCACGTAATAGAACATCAGATCGCCGGTGAGCTGAATGCCCGCCCGGAACAGGTGCAGGCAGCCGTTCGCCTGCTGGACGAAGGCGCGACCGTTCCCTTCATCGCCCGTTACCGCAAAGAGGTGACCGGCGGTCTGGACGACAGCCAGCTGCGTACCCTGGAGAGCCGCCTCGGCTACCTGCGTGAACTGGCGGATCGCCGTCAGGTGATCCTGCGCTCCATCGAGGAGCAGGGCAAACTGACCCCCGAGCTGGCCCGCGAGCTGAACGAGGCCGACAGCAAGACCCGTCTGGAAGACCTCTACCTTCCCTACAAGCCCAAGCGCCGCACCAAGGGGCAGATGGCCATCGAGGCGGGGCTGGAGCCACTGGCGGATTTGCTGCTGGGTGACCCCATGAAGGATCCCGAACAGGAGGCGGTTCGCTTCCTCAATGTCGAGCAGGGGATCACCGACGGCAAGGCCGCCCTCGACGGTGCCCGTTACATCCTGATGGAGCGTTTCGCCGAGCAGGCCGATCTCCTTGAGAAGTTGCGGGACTACCTGTGGCACAACGCCACCCTGCGTACCCGCGTAGTGGCAGGCAAGGAGCAGGAAGGGGCCAAGTTCAAGGACTACTTCGAACACGACGAACCCCTGCACAAGGCCCCCTCCCACCGGGTGCTGGCCATGTTGCGCGGCCGCAACGAGGGGATCCTCAACCTGGCGCTGGTCACCGGCGAGGATGAGGGTACCAGCCCCTGCGAAGGGATCATTGCCCATCACCTCAGACTCAACCTGCAACACCGCCCGGCCGACAAGTGGCTGCAGGGGGTGGTGAGCTGGACCTGGAAGATCAAGCTCTCCCTGCAGATGGAAACCGAGCTGATCGGCCGTATCCGCGAGTCAGCGGAGGAGGAGGCGATCAAGGTGTTCGCCATGAACCTCAAGGATCTGCTGATGGCGGCACCGGCCGGCATGCGCTGCACCATGGGGCTGGATCCCGGCATCCGCACCGGGGTCAAGGTAGCGGTGGTGGATGCCACCGGCAAGCTGGTCGATCACGCGACCATCTATCCGTTCGAACCCAAACGCCAGGTTGACCAGAGTCTCAAGACCCTGAGCGAGCTGTGCCAGAAGCACAAGGTCGAGCTCATCAGCATCGGCAACGGCACCGCATCCCGGGAAACCGACCGCCTGGTGAGCGATCTGTTCGAGCGCTACCCGGCCGCCAAGGCACAGAAGATAGTAGTGAGTGAAGCGGGGGCATCGGTCTACTCCGCCTCCGAGCTCGCCTCCCAGGAATTCCCGGATCTCGACGTCTCCATTCGCGGCGCCGTCTCCATCGCTCGTCGTCTCCAGGATCCCCTGGCAGAGCTGGTCAAGATCGATCCCAAGAGCATCGGTGTGGGCCAGTACCAGCACGACGTCGGCCAGAGCCAGCTGGCCCGCCGCCTCGACGCGGTGGTCGAGGATTGCGTGAACGCGGTCGGGGTGGATGTGAATACCGCCTCGGTCGCCCTGCTCAACCGGGTTTCCGGCCTCTCCCAGACCCTGGCCCAGAACATCGTCGCCTACCGCGACGAGAACGGCGCCTTCAAGAGTCGTCAGCAGCTGCTGAAAGTAAGCCGACTCGGGCCCAAGGCATTCGAGCAATGCGCCGGCTTCCTGCGCATTCGGGGCGGCAGCAACCCGCTGGACGGCTCGGCGGTGCACCCGGAATCCTACCCGGTGGTGGAGCGGATCCTCGCCAAGCTGGAGCAGACCGTGGACAGCCTGCTCGGCAACAGCAGCCTGCTGCGCACCCTCAAGCCCACCGACTACACCGACGATCAGTTCGGGGTGCCTACCGTCACCGACATCATTGGCGAGCTGGACAAGCCCGGCCGCGACCCGCGTCCCGAGTTCAAGACCGCCACCTTCAAGGAAGGGGTGGAGAAAATCAGCGATCTGGTGCCCGAGATGGTGCTGGAGGGTGTGGTCACCAACGTCACCAACTTCGGCGCCTTCGTCGACATCGGCGTCCATCAGGACGGGCTGGTGCACATTTCTTCCCTCACCGATCGCTTCGTCAAGGATCCCCGCGAGGTGGTCAAGGCCGGTGACATCGTCCGGGTCAAGGTGCTGGAAGTCGACGTACCGCGCAAACGCATCAGTCTGACCATGCGTCTGGATGAAAAAGCCGGCCAGCCTGCACGCAAAACGGCCGAGCCGCGTCACACCGGCAACACCCGACCGAAACAGGCGCCCCGTCAGAGCGCTCCGACCGAGGGTGCCATGGGCAACGCCTTCGCGGCTGCCCTGTCGAAACTGAAGAAATAAGCCCCCAGAATGCAAAAAAGCCCCGAAAGGGGCTTTTTCATGCCTGCACGGAGCGGGATCAGACGTCCTGACTCAGGCTATGCGGGGAGGCCGGCCTCACCGCTTGCTGATAGTGCCTGGCAATCACCTGGTTTCGATTGTCCATATAAGCACCGAGCGGGCCTGTGGTTTCCTGCCTGAGGGTCATCAGATCCTTGCGGGCCTGTGCCTCCTTGCCAGAGGCGGCACGGGCCACACTCATGTCTTGTGACGATGGTTCATCGGGAGCCAGTGCTGCGGCACGCACCTGCTGCATCTTGGCGATGGTCGCGGCGGGATCCCCGGGAATGGTCCCCATGTCGATGACCACCTCCCCCCCGGTGGCATAACGCTTGCCATCCGGCCCACGGGAAAACTGGTAGGTAGGGCTCCCCGCATGCTCGCCGCCGGCTGCCTGGTGCGCCTGCTCGTGCTTGCGAACTTCGAGATCCCGTTCGACCAGCGCAGCCACCTGACGCTGCTGCTTTTGCTGCTCCTGCTGTTCACCCTCCTGACGTTGTCGACGCTCCCCCTCCTCCCCCGTTGCCTCGACAAAACGGTGCGCCACCATCACGGGGCCGGTCTGGCCGTTCTCTTTCGTGGACGAGGATGGGGCGGCGGGATTGGCCTGGGCGGCCCGGGATCTCTCTTTCTGGGAACCGACGCCGGACTCGGCGTTGGACGCCTCACTCTGGCGGCTGGGGGGCACCAGTTCTGCGCGGCGGTTGTCAGTCTGTGCCGATTCCGTCTGCGGCTGCAGTTGATTCGGAATGATGGTCGGCAGACTGACGTTGATGTTCATGTCACACCCGGATATCGATCAGGGTGCCCAGCATGTCGCTGGCCGTCTGGATCACCTTGGCGGATGCCCCGGCATGCAGCTCGGCCACCTTGAGATTCACCAGTTCATCCGGCAACTGCACCTGCTCACCCGCTGGCGTATTGAGACGGGCGATTTGGCTGGACGCCTGGCCCGCCAACTGCTCGGCCCGTTGGAACCCCTGCACGCCCGCCGTCATGGCTGATTCGATACGCATTGGCACACTCCTCTGTAGGGTTGGCTAATTATCCATCAACCTGACGAGTTATTGAAGCCTGCCGCTCAAATCTCAGTCAATGAACTGCCGCAGGAGGGTGATGAACTGCTCTGGATGGGAGATGAAGGGGGCATGGGATGCCTTCTCCAGCACCAGACTGTGGCTGGCAGGGTAGCGCGCATCCAGCAAGGGAATGGCGGCCTTCGGCACCAGGGTATCCAGCCTGCCGTAAAGACGCAGCCAGGGCAGATCCAGGCCGATCAGTTCATCCCGCAGATCGACCTCGGCCAGCAGGCCCAGACCCGCCTCCAGGGCCGCAAGCCGGGGAGCTGGTCGCTCCGCCAGCCAGTGACGCAACTGGCGAATGTCATTTCTGGCGTGCTCGCTGCCCATGGCCTGGATCGCGAGGAAACGCTCTATGGTCTGCATGAAGTCGCCGGCCAGCATCTGGTTGAACCCCGCCAGCACCTTGGGGGCAATCCCGGGCCACTCGTCGCGGGCCATGAAGCAGGGAGAACTGGCTACGGTAATGAGAGAGTGAAGGCGTTCAGGCATGGTCAGCGCCAACTGGCTCGCCACCAGACCACCGAGGGACCAGCCGAGCAGATGGCATTTTTCAGGCAATATGGCCGCCACCTGCTCTGCCAGCCAGGGCAGGGTGTAGTCTGTTCCTGATTGCAGGGGGCTGTTGCCAAAGCCGGGCAGGTCCACCAGATGCAGCCGATAGTGGGCAGCCAGTTCTTGGGCAATACCGTGCCAGACGGCCCCGTTCATGCCCCAGCCATGCAACAACACCAGGTCCGGGCCCTGGCCAAACCGCTCAACCGATACGCTCATCTAGACTCAAGATCCCTGTTTATCTGCTTGGAGCCTGCATGTTAAAGCGGCTGCTCGCCAAAGCAAGTCCGATCCTTGGCACCCAGTCCGACTGGCTCGGTCTGTGCCTGCTCTGTCGCCAACCCTGTGATGACACGCCCTTGTTGTGCTCCTGGTGTCGCCACGCCCAGCGCCAACACGACAGACGATGCCTGATGTGTGCAGCACCGCTGCCGGAGCAACATCGCGAGAGCGAACTGCTGTGCGGTCGCTGCCAGCGCAGACCCTCCCCCTGGGAGCGTTTACAGGTGATCGGCGATTATCAGGCACCTTATGCCCAACTCATCCCCCAGCTGAAGTATTCCGGTCAGATCCTGCTCGCGCCGCTGCTTGCCCGCCTGCTGGCAGACCATCTGGACCTCGCCAACCCACCGCAGGTCATCATTCCGGTTCCCCTGCACTGGTGGCGCCAGTGGTGGCGCGGCTTCAATCAGGCAGAAGAAATCGGCCATGCCCTGAGCGCACTCACCGGCATTCCTTGCGACACCCGCGTACTGCGCCGGACAAGGTCGACCCCGCAACAGACCCGGCTCAGTGCCGGCCAGCGGCGACGCAATCTGCGTGGCGCCTTCGAAATAGAACCTCACCACTACCGGCATGTGGCACTGCTTGATGATGTGGTCACCACGGGCGCCACCGCAGGTCAGCTCACCCGGTTGCTTCATGAGCACGGCGTCACCACGGTAGAGGTGTGGGCCATCTGCCGTACCCTCCGACACCTGAAATAACCGGGCTGGGATCCGGCCCGGGAGTCCGCTGGCGGCATGATTCCGATACGCCCGGGCTCACAGGCTCGCCATCGGCACGCTACCCAAGCCCCGCCAAGCGAGTTATCATGAATACCCTAGTCGTACACTCAGGTTTATGAGGATAGTGATGATCAGCATTTCCGACACCGCCCAGGCCCACTTCCGCAAGTTGCTGGAGAAGCAGCCTGATGGCACCAACATCCGGGTGTTTGTGGTCAATCCGGGAACCCAGAATGCCGAGTGCGGCGTATCCTATTGCCCACCCGACGCGGTCGATCCGGAAGATCAGCACCTGCCCTTCAGCGGCTTCGACTGCCTGGTCGATCCCCTGAGCGCCCCCTTCCTGGTGGATGCCACCATCGATTTCGTCACCGATCAGATGGGCTCCCAGCTCACCCTGAAAGCCCCCAACGCCAAGATGCGCAAGGTGGCCGACGACGCCCCGCTGATCGACCGTATCGAATACGTGTTGATGTCCGAGGTGAACCCCATGCTGGCCGGTCACGGCGGCAAGGTCACCCTGGTCGAGCTGACCGACGACAAACTGGCCATCCTGCAGTTTGGCGGCGGTTGCAACGGTTGCTCCATGGTCGACTACACCCTGAAAGAGGGGATCGAGAAGCAGCTGCTGGAGAAATTCCCGGGCGAGCTCAACGGCGTCAAGGATGCCACCGAGCACCAGCGCGGCGACCACTCCTACTACTGATTTGCCCCCTTGCGGCAAAGAAAAGGCCCCGCCAGCTGGCGGGGCCTTTTGCATGCTGCGGCTGGCAGATCACTCGTCCTTCTTGTCTCGCGACAGCAGGGCGATGGCTGCCTCTTTCGGGTTCTTGCCCTCGTACAGCACCTTGAAGATCTGTTCGCAGATGGGCATCTCGACGCCACAACGGGCCGCCAGCAGATGCACTTCCTTGGTGTTGCGATAGCCTTCCACCACCTGGCCTATCTCGGCCATGGCGGTGTCAACCGACTTGCCCGCTCCCAGCGCCAGACCGAAACGGCGGTTGCGCGACTGGTTGTCGGTACAGGTCAGCACCAGATCCCCGAGCCCCGCCATCCCCATGAAGGTCTTGGCGTCGGCCCCGAGGGCGGCGCCCAGACGCTGCATCTCCACCAGACCTCGGGTGATGAGCGCGGTTCTGGCGTTGGCGCCAAAGCCGAGTCCGTCAGAGAGGCCGGCACCGATGGCGATGACGTTCTTGACCGCCCCGCCCAGCTGCAGACCGATGAAGTCCGGATTGGTATAGACCCGGAACGAGCGGCCGCAGTGCAGCAGGTGGGAGAGATCGTCGGCAAAGTCGTCGTGGGTCGAGGCCACCGAGATGGCGGTCGGCAGACCGGCAGCCAGCTCGCGGGCGAAGGTCGGGCCCGAGATGACCGCCAGTGGAATGGCATCCCCCAGCACCTCGCGCGCCACGTCTTGCAGCAAGCGGCCGCTGTCCGGCTCCAGCCCCTTGGTGGCCCAGGCGATCCGGGTATCCGGGCGCAGGAAGGGTTTGACCCGGGCCAGTACCTGGCCGAACACATGGCTCGGCACCACCAGCAGCAGCACGGGAGCGGCTTGCACCGCCGCCTGCAGATCCGACGTCAGTTGCAGATCGGCCGGGAAGGGGACATCCGGCAAGAATGCCTTGTTGCAGCGATCCTGTTCCAGCTCGGCGACATGGGCAGGGTCGTGACCCCACAGCAGGGTCGGATGACCATTGCGCGCCAGAGAAATGGCAAGGGCGGAGCCATAAGACCCCGCCCCCAGGACCGAGATTGCGATCTGGTCGGCCATTATCAGGCTTCCGCAGTCGCCTGCTGGGCCTGTACCTGCGCCATGTGCTGGGCGAACAGGGCGTCGAAGTTGACCGGTGCCAGGTTCAGTTGCGGGAAGGAACCCTTGCTCACCAGGTTGGACACCGCTTCGCGGGCATACGGGAACAGGATGTTCGGGCAGAAGGCCGCCAGGCAGTGGGCCAGTTGCGGCTCAGGCAGGTTGCCGATGGTGAAGATGCCGGCTTGCTGCACTTCGCACAGGAAGGCGGTCTCGGTTTCCAGCTTGCAGGTGACGGTCAGGGTCAGCACCACTTCATAGACGCTGTCGGCCAGGACATTGGTCTTGGTGTCCATGTCCAGCTTGACGTCCGGCTGCCACTCTTTCTGGAAGATGTGCGGGGTATTCGGGGCTTCGAAGGAGACATCCTTGGTGTAGACACGCTGGATGTGGAATTCCGGTTGCACTTCCTGGTTGTTGATTTCGTCAGCCATTTCGTTTGATTCCTTTTTAAGATAATGAGTGGGCGCAGGCCCTTAAATCAGCGTTTTTTGGTCACCGGCAGATTGTCTGCACGCCATTGGGCCATGCCACCGCTGAGCACATACACCTGCTTGAAACCGGCCTTGCTCAGTTGGCGACCCGCGCCACCAGCGGCCATCCCCGACTCGCACACCACTATGATGGGGGCATCCTTGTGCTTTTCAACCGGACCCAGATTATTCGCCTGGATCTGGGCGAGCGGCAGGTGATGGGCCCCGGCCAGATGGCCCTTGGCAAATTCATCCTGACTGCGAATGTCCACGACGGTGGCATTTTCACGGTTGATAAGCAGGGTAGCGGCGTGGTTGTTGACCGCCTTCACCGGAGAAAAACGAGCACGCACAGTGGTATACACCAGGGTGCCTGCCAGGCCCAACCAGGCTGCGGTCAGCAGCGGATTGCGGGCCGCGAAATCCAAATACTCTTGCATCTTCAACTATCCAGGGACCAAGACAAGGGCCCGAGTATACATGGGGCCCTGCATAAGATCAGCCATCTTGGCGGCAAAGCGAGAGCAAGCTCCCATCAAGGATGGCTGCCGATTCTTCCTCCTCCAACCGGGCAGAACGAGAGGATGCGCCATGCCGAAAAGAGGGGGGAAACAGAGGAAAGCCCGCCGCGGCAGACAAGCCGGCAACATGCCTAAAACAGCGGGATAACAGTTAAAAAGCGAGGCTGGAGAGGGACTTGGCTATCAGGTGACTATTTCGGCAGATGTAGTAATATTACGCTAGTTTCACTTCCCGCAATTCATTCCTATCCGAGAGGACATAGCCTTATGTCAACAGCTAAGAAACCGCTGGTTCTGGTCATCATGGACGGTTGGGGCTACAGCACCAAGCAAGAGTACAACGCCGTTGCTGCTGCCAAGACCCCCAATCTGGATCGCCTGGCCCGTGACTACACCAGCACCCTGATCTCCGGCTCCGGCCTGGACGTGGGTCTGCCGGACGGCCAGATGGGCAACTCCGAAGTGGGCCACACCAACATCGGTGCCGGTCGCGTCGTCTATCAGGAGCTGACCCGCATCTCCAAGGACATCCAGGACGGCGACTTCTTCCAGAACGTCGAGCTGGCCAAGGCTGTCGACGCTGCCGTGACCAAGGGCAAGGCCGTGCACATCATGGGTCTGATGTCCCCGGGTGGCGTACACAGCCACGAAGAGCACATCATGGGCATGATCGAGATGGCCGCCAAGCGTGGCGCCGAGCAGATCTACTTCCACGCCTTCCTGGATGGCCGCGACGTCCCGCCGCGCAGTGCCCAGTCCTCCATCGAGCTGTTCGACGCCCTGTTTGCCCGACTGGGCAAGGGTCGTTTCGCCTCCATGATCGGTCGTTACTACGCCATGGACCGCGACAACCGCTGGGATCGCGTGCAGCAGGCCTATGACCTGATGACCCAGGGCAAGGGCGAATTCACCGCCGACAACGCCACCGACGCGCTGGCCGCTGCCTATGCCCGCGACGAGAACGACGAGTTCGTCAAGGCCACCCGCATCGGCGACGCTGCACCGATGATCGACGGCGACGCGCTGATCTTCATGAACTTCCGTGCCGACCGCGCCCGCGAAATCACCCGCGCCTTCGTCGATACCGACTTCACCGGCTTCGCCCGCACCGCCACCCCGGCCCTGCACTTCGTGATGCTGACCGAATACGCGGCCGACATCAAAACCGCCTGCGCCTATCCGCCCACCGCCCTGGTCAATACCCTGGGTGAGTGGCTGGCCAAGCAGGGCAAGACCCAGCTGCGCATCTCCGAGACCGAGAAGTACGCCCACGTCACCTTCTTCTTCAACGGTGGCGAAGAGGCCTGCTTCAGCGGCGAAGATCGCGAAATCGTGGCGAGCCCGAAAGTGGCTACCTATGACCTGCAGCCGGAGATGAGCTCCGAAGAGCTGACCGACAAGCTGGTTGCGGCCATCAAGAGCGGCAAGTACGACGTCATCATCTGCAACTACCCGAACGGCGACATGGTCGGTCACACCGGCGTGTTCGATGCGGCCGTCAAAGCCTGTGAAGCGGTCGACCACTGCATCGGTCGCGTCACCGACGCCCTGGCGGAAGTGGGTGGCGAGTGCCTCATCACCGCAGACCATGGCAACGCCGAGAAGATGATGGACGAAGAGACCGGTCAGGCCCACACCGCCCACACCAATCTGCCGGTTCCCCTCATCTACTTCGGTCGTAAAGCCGAGGTCGCCGAAGGCGGCAAACTGTCCGATCTGGCCCCCACCATGCTGACCCTGATGGGTCTGCCGGTGCCGCCGGAAATGACTGGCAAGCCCCTGATGATTCTGAAATAATCCTGCCCCATGCGGGGATGCGAAATTATTTCACAGAAAACCAGTCGCGTCGGCCTGTTGGTCGGCGCGCTGTTTTTTTGCCTGATCGGCGGTACCGGCACAGCCCGGGCTGCGAACCAGCAGCTGGGGGCCATGCAGTCCCAGATCAAGGAACAGCAACAGACCCTCAAGCTCAGCAAGCAGGAGCTTGCCAAGCTCAACACCCAGCTCAAGGCTGACGAGCAGGCCATTTCGGCTGCCGCCGCCAAACTCGAGCAGACCAGACAGCAACTCCGGCAGAACCAGCAGAAGCTGGCGTCCCTGCAGCAGGACAAGCTGGCACTGGAGCAACAAGCCAAACACCAGAAGCAGTTGCTGGCCAAGCAGGCGGAAAGCGCCTTCCAGGCGGGCAACCACGATTACCTCAAACTGCTGCTCAACCAGCAGGATCCGGCCAAGCTGAGCCGCGCCCTCGACTATTTCGATTACCTCAACAAGGCCCGTATCGAGGCCATTGAAGCCCTGCGCGCCACCCGTGACAAGCTGGCCAAGAACCAGCAGGCCACCAGGGAGACCGAGAACCGCCTCCAGACCCTGCTCGGCGAGCAGCAGGAGCATCACCAGAGCCTGCTGGCCAGCCAGCAGAGCCGTGCCAAGGTGCGCAACCAGTTGCAGCAATCGGTGCAGGCCGACGAGCAGAAGCTCGACAAGCTGGTCAAGGCGGAGAAGGCGCTCAAGGCGCGGCTGGAAGAGCTGCGTCGCCAGCAGGAAGAAAAGGAACGCCGCGAACGGGCAGAGCGGGAGCGCCTCGCCAAGATCAAGGCCGAGCAGGAGCGCCAGCGCCGTCTGGAGGCCCAGCGCCTGGCAGCCGAACAGAAACGCATCGAGGAGCAGCAGCGGATCGCGGCCCAGCAGCGCCAGGTCGGCGAACAGCAGCGGCTGGCGGCCCAGCAGCAGCGCGTCGCCGAACAGCAGGCCAAGGTGGCGCAGCAGCAAGCTGCCGCCCGCAACAGCGCCAAGGCGAGCAGCAACGGCTACGGCGGTCTGAGCACGGGTGGCAACCTGCGCTGGCCGGTGCAGGGCCCCATCCTCATCTCCTACGGCTCGCCGCGTACCGCCGAGCTGAAGTGGAAGGGCACCCTGATCGGCGCCAGCGAAGGGACCCAGGTCAAGGCGGTGGCTCCGGGCCAGGTGGTCTACGCCGACTGGCTCGACGGCTTCGGCATGCTGCTGGTCATCGACCACGGCAAGGGTTACATGAGCCTCTACGGCCACAACCAGTCGCTGCTGCGCCAGGTGGGACAAAAGGTGGAGCAGGGTGAGCCCGTGGCCCTGGTCGGCGACAGCGGCGGACAGGAGCGCTCCGGCCTCTACTTCGAGATCCGCTATCAGGGCGAGGCCATCAACCCGACCAAGTGGCTGGCCAGACGCTAAGCCCGCCTTGGCGGTGCCCGATCGGAGTCCGCTACCTCATCCCCAGCCCTTCTCCCGCGAGGGGAGCAGGGAGCAAAAGACAGCAACACCGCGTCGTTTACCACTTCACCTGACAAAAAGTCTGCATCGCGCAGGCTTTTTACTTGGCAGGGGAGGCACCACACCGCCCGCCCCGATGATGAAAACTTACCTCTTTTCCATCCCGCTCAGGGGAAGACCACCAGCCCGATCTGCTCCAGTAGCCCCTGCTGCTGATCTTCATTGATCTGCACCCCGGCGAGGTTGACCCGGCGCAGATCCAGGCCGGGCAGATCGCACTGGCGCAGATCGCAGCCTTGCAGGTTGAAGCTGGTCCAGTCGATTTGCCCGAACTCGGAGCCGCTGAGATCCGAGCCCGCCAGGGAGGCGCCCAGCAGGTTGGCCCCCTGCCAGCGGTTGCCGGCAAGCTCGCACCGCTCCAGCAGGCAGCTTTCGAAGTTGGCGTAGCTGAAGTTGTTGCCGGTGAGGTGGGCTTCGCAGAAGTAGCTTTTGGCGGTGATCCGGTTGGCGAAGCTGGCATGGGCGAAGTTGATCCCCATGGCCTGGCAGTCGCGCATCTCCAGCCCAAGACACTGGCTGCGGCCGAAGTCCGCCAGGGTGAGATCGCAGCGCAGGAAGCTCGCCTCCCTCAGATCGCAGCCCTGAAACAGGCATCCCAGCTCCCGTTCCCTGTCATAGAAGCTGCAGTCGACGAAGCGGCTCTCCCCGAGATCGAGCCAGGAGAAGTGACAGCCGATGAAGCGGCACCCCTGGAACTGCTCCCCCTCCACCTCCTGCTGCTCGAAGTGGACCCCCTCGAAACACCTGCCCTTGATCATCCCCTGCCCCCTGTTGATGGCGTCATATGCTGACATTGCCGTGCAAAAACGGTAATGTTACGTGTAACATTTTTTTGCCGGATCCCCAGATGAACGACACCCGCAAGCGCCGCCCTACCCTGCAGGACATTGCCGACCTGACCGGTGTCACCAAGATGACCGTCAGCCGCTACCTGCGCGACCCGTCCGCCGTGGCCGAAGGGACCCGCGAGCGCATCGCCGCCGCGGTGGAGGAGCTCGGCTACATCCCGAACCGGGCGCCGGACATGCTGTCGAACGCCACCAGCAAGGCGATCGGCATCCTGATCCCCTCCCTCTCCAACCAGGTCTTCTCAGCGGTGATCCACGGCATCGAGGCGGTGACCCGGCCCGCCGGCTACCAGACCCTGCTCGCCCACTACGGCTACAGCCCGGAGCGGGAGGAGGAGCAGGTCGCCTCGCTCCTCTCCTACAACGTGGACGGGCTCATCCTCTCGGACACCCAGCACACCGAGCGCACCCGCAAGATGATCGCCACCGCCGGCATCCCGGTGGTGGAGACCATGGATCTGCCCCTCTCCCCCATCGACATGGTGGTGGGCATGGATCACCGGGCCGCCGCCCGGGCCATGGTAACAGAGATGCTGCGCCGGGGACGGCGCAAGGTGATCTACCTCGGCGCCCGGCTCGACGTGCGCACCCAGCTGCGAATGGAAGGCTACTACCAGGCGATGGCCGATTTCGGTCTGACCGGCCAGCACCTGCTGACGGAGCAATCCTCCAGCTTCACCCTGGGGGGAGAGCTGCTGGCCCAGGCCATGGCGCGCTTCCCCGATCTCGACGGCCTGTTCTGCACCAACGACGACCTCGCAGTGGGGGCCCTGCTGCAATGCCAGGCCAGGTGGATCCCGGTGCCCCAGCAGGTGGCCATCGCCGGCAGCAACGCCCTCGACATCGGCCACGCCATGACCCCCAAGCTCGCCAGCATCGTCACCCCCCGCGAGACCATAGGTCGCGAAGCCGCCATCATGCTGCTGGCCCGCCTCGGCGGCCAGCCGCTGGCGACCAGGTGCAAGGACATCGGCTTCTCCCTCTATGAGGGGGAAAGCCTCGGCTGATCCCCGTCCATCATGGCGCGTTCGACCGCCATGATGGCGCCTTCTCCCCTCTCCCCTCGCCGCCCCCTGGCCTATGCTGGCTCTTCCATCCACCCTGTCAGGAGCAGACCATGCACCACACCGAACGATTGAAAGCCTGCCTGCAGCGCGTCATCTGCGATCCCGCCTTCCCCCTGTCGGAGCTCGACGCCTGGTTCACCCCCGACTACTGCCAGGAGGTGAACGGCGAGCGGCTCGACTACCCGGCGTTTCACCAGCACATCGCCACACTGCGCCGCCATCTGGCCGGTGCGAGCATCGAGTTTGTCGCCACCCTGGCGCAGGGGGAGCGGGTGCACTCGACCCATGTGGTACGGGCCACCCGCCAGGACGGCGGCACCCTGGTCTACAAGGTGAGCGGCCTCTTCACCTTTCGCGGCGATCGGATCTGCCACACCGACGAGGTGACCTGTCTGCTGGCAGGCAGCAAGGAGGATGCGGATATCGGCTCGCGGCGCTGACTGCCGGCAACCCGCAGACACCGCCATGGCGGGAAGGAAGGCAGACGACGGGCCCTCAGGCCGCCGGTTCGCGCCGAGCAAGGCGCTGGAGGGCGCGGGACAAGGCGCCGGGATCTTCGTAGCCGAGCCGATCGGCGATCTGGGCCAGCGTTAGCCCCCGGTGCTGCAACTGGCGCGCCCGTCCCAGCACCACCTGCTCCCGCCACTGGCGAAAGCTGCACCCCAGCTGCTGGAGGAAGAGCCGGTTGAGGGTGCGCACCGAGGCGCCGCAATCTGCTGCCAGCGCCGTCAGCGTCAGATGGATGGCGGGTGCCTGGCACACCCTGTCCAGCACCCGCAGCAGGCGCGGGTCCAGCTCCCCGGTGAGGGGAATGCGCGCCGCGAGCGGGTCGGCGCGCTCCAGCTCCTGGCCAAGCACCGTCAGATAGGCCCCCTTCACCTCCCCCTCGGCCAGCTCGGGCAGGCGGGCGAAGAGGCCCGCCAGCAGCGTGCTGGCCTGCAGGGGGCCGAAGGCGGTGCGGGCCGACGTCGGCACATAGAGGAGGGAGAGCCGGGAGCGGCGCAGCACGCGAAACTCGTGCTCCCACCCCGCCGGAATAAAGCAGATCTGGCCCGCCACCAGCAGTTCTCCCTCCCCTCGCCCCGTGATGATGCCGCCCCCGTCGTGCAGATAGCAGTATTGGGCATGGGGGTGGCAGTGCAGCGCGGTGAAGTGCCCTTGCGGGTAGGATGGATGCAGACAGGACATGAAGGCTCCAGGGGAGAGGGGCGGCCCCCGACCTTAAGCCAGGGCGAGGCCGGAAGCAAACGGCCCACCCCCTCCGGGGGCGGAAAAACAGCAGGCCACCCGGGGGTGGCCTGTTTAATTTTTCTAAACGATATTTGCTTATCGTTTAACCAATTCAACCGCTTCCCGGGAGAGGCGGGTCACCTCCTCCCAGTTGCCGCTCTTGACGGCGTCTGCCGGCAGCATCCAGGAGCCGCCGACGGTGGCCACACATTTCAGCGCCAGGTAGTCGGCCACGTTTTTCGGGCCGATGCCGCCGGTGGGGCAGAATTTCACCTGGGGCAGGGGCGCCGCGATGGCGGAGAGTGCCTTGGTGCCGCCGTTCGCCTCGGCCGGGAAAAATTTGAGGTGGTCGTAGCCTGCTTCCAGCGCCTGCATCACCTCGGACGGGGTGGCCACGCCCGGGATCAGCGGCGCCGTGCTCTTGGCCGCGTGGGCCAGCAGGGCCGGGGTCATGCCCGGGGAGATGACGAAGCGGGCACCGGCAGCGACGGCGGCATCAAACTGCGCGCAGTTGAGCACGGTACCGGCACCGACCATGGCATCCGGCATCGCCTTGGCGATGAGGGCGATGGCGTCCAGCGCCACCGGGGTGCGCAGGGTGATCTCGAACACCGAGATGCCACCATCCAGCAGGGCCTTGGCCATGGGCAGGGCCTGCTCCAGGTCGTTGATGACCATCACGGGTACCAGGGGGGAGGCAGCAAACACCTCGGCAGGGGTCACTTTCCAGTTCTGCATAGCTCTTCCTTAGTCAAAGATGGTGGCGCCGCACTCGGCGCTCGATACCGCGCGACGCATCACGCTGAACAGTTCACGGCCCCACCCCTCTTGTTCCAGGGTGAGGTCGATCTCGGCCTGGGTACGGCCGCTCAAATCGGTCAGGCAGTCGAGGCGGCCTGACTCGGCATCCACCCGCAGCAGGTCGCCATTGGCGAGCAGGCCGATGGCCCCGCCGTGCAGGGCTTCCGGGGTGACGTGGATGGCGGCCGGGATCTTGCCGGAGGCGCCGGAGAGGCGGCCATCGGTGACCAGGGCCACCTTGTGACCCGCCTTCTGCAGGTTGCCAAGCACCGGCATCAGCTTGTGCAGCTCCGGCATGCCGTTGGCGGCCGGGCCGTTGTGGCGCACCACGATGACGGCGTCCTGGTTCAACTCACCGGCCTTGTAGGCCGCCTCCACCGCATGCTGGGAGGAGAAGACCCGGGCCGGGGCCTCGATGACCCGATACTCGGGCGCGACGGCGGAAACCTTGACCACGGCGCGGCCCAGGTTGCCCGCCAGCAGCTTGGTGCCGCCGGTGGCCTGGAACTCGCTGCCAGAGGGGGAGAGCACGCTCGGATCCCCGCTCTCGCCCACCGGTTGCCACACCAGCTTGCCATCCACCAGTGCCGGACGGCTGAGGTAGTCCTGCATCTCGCCGAAGACCGGGGTGGCATCCATGTGGATCAGCCCTTCTTCGGCCAGACGACGCATCAGGCCGGGCACGCCCCCCGCCTGCTCGAAGGCGTTGACGTCCGCCGGGCCGTTCGGGTACATGCGCACCAGGAGCGGCACCACGTCGGAGAGATCGCTCAGGTCGTCCCAGGTCAGCTCCAGCCCGGCGGCACGGGCCAGCGCCACCATGTGGATGCTGTGGTTGGTGCTGCCGCCGGAGGCGAGCAGGGCCACCAGGCCGTTGACCAGGGCGCGCTCGTCGATCACCGCACTCAGGGGGCGATAGGCGGGGGAGCCCGGGATCATGGCGCTGATGCGGCGGGCCGCTTCCTCGGTGAGGGCGTGGCGCAGCTCGCTGTGCGGATGCACGAAGGCGGAGCCCGGCAGCATCAGGCCCATGGCTTCGAACACCAGCTGGTTGGTGTTGGCGGTGCCGTAGAAGGTGCAGGTGCCCGCCGCGTGGTAGGCGCCGCACTCCATCTTGAGCAGGGCGTCGCGGCCCACTTCACCGGCAGCGTACTGCTGGCGCACCTTCACCTTCTCGTCGTTGCTGATGCCGCTCGCCATGGGGCCGGCAGGCACGAAGGCGGTGGGCAGGTGGGCGTGGGAAAGCGCCCCCATGATCTGGCCCGGGGCAATCTTGTCGCAGATGCCGAGCAGCAGGGTGGCGTCGAAGGTGTTGTGGGAGAGGGAGACCGCGGTGGCCTGGGCGATGAGGTCCCGGGAGAAGAGGGACATGTCCATCCCCGGCTGACCCTGGGTCACGCCGTCGCACATGGCGGGCACGCCGCCGGCGACCTGGGCGCTGTGGCCGAGCTCCGCCAGGGCGCCCTTGATGATGTCCGGGTAGCCCTGATAGGGCTGATGGGCACTCAGCATGTCGTTGTAGGCGGTGACGATGGCCACGTTGGCGCGGGTCATGTCGAGGATCCGCCCCTTCTCGTCACAGCTCGAGGCGGCCACGGCGTGGGCCAGGTTGCCACAGGAGAGGGAGGCGCGGGTCTTGCCCTGATCAGCCTGGCGCTGGATGCGGGCCAGGAAGCGGGCACGGCGGGCGGTGCTGCGCTCGCGGATGCGGTTGGTCACCTGGGTGATCACGGGATGGGTCATAGCTTTCTCTCCAACTCTATATACGGGCGCGGTCGGCTGCAGCCGGGCGCGCGACATGGCTCATTGCGCCTGCGTCAGCGCGGTGACGGCACGGTCGACCACCTGTTCGAAGGTCCCGTCGATATCGATGCGAAACACGCCGGGCTCGCCATCCGGTCGCTCCAGGGTATCAAACTGGCTTTGTACCATGGCTTCGCGCATGAAGTGGCCCTGCCGTGCCCGCATCCGTTCGAGAATGAGGGACTGGCTGCCATCCAGAAACAGGAAACTCACCGAGTCGTTGCCCTCGCGGATCTGGTCGCGGTACTGCTTCTTGAGGGCCGAGCAGACGATGACGCCGAGCTCGTTCTTGCGCTCCAGGCTGTAGGCCGCATCGCGGATCCGCTCCAGCCAGGGGGCCCTGTCTTCATCGTTGAGCGGGTTGCCCGCCGCCATCTTCTGGATGTTCGCGCGAGGGTGCAGATCATCGCCGTCGATGAACTTGGCCCCCAGGGCATTGGCCACCTTGAGGCCGATGCTGGACTTGCCGCTGCCACACACACCCATCACGATAATGCACTTGCCCGCCATTATTTGACCTCTCTCTCACTTTTCAAAAAACGTTCGCCTGATGGGTTCTAAGCTACCACGTTACCGGTAACATGTTACCGGTAACGTTTCGCAATGTGAAGTGCAGCACAGAAATGTGCAGAACAACAACTAGAACCATTTGAGGACAATTTTATGGACGGAGCAATGAACACACCCGATGTCGCCTATCTGCTCTCGGTAGCGGGCGGAGCCATTGTCATGTTGCTGGTGCTGATCATGCGATTCAAGGTACATGCCTTCGTGGCATTGACCCTGGTCAGCATGCTGACGGCCCTGGCCACCGGGGTCACCTATGACCAGGTGATCCCCACCATGCTGACCGGTTTCGGCGGCACCCTGGCCTCGGTCGCGCTGCTGGTCGGCCTCGGCGCCATGATAGGCCGGATCCTGGAGATGACGGGGGCGCCAAGGTACTGGCCGATACCCTGATCAACCGCTTCGGCTCCCACCGCGCCCCCTTCGCGCTGGGTGTGGCCTCCCTGCTGTTCGGCTTCCCGATCTTCTTCGACGCCGGTCTCATCGTCATGCTGCCCATCATCTTCAGCGTGGCGAAGCAGTTCGGCGGCTCCGTCCTCAAGTATGCCCTGCCCTCCGCCGGCGCCTTCGCGGTGATGCACGCCTTCCTGCCGCCCCACCCGGGCCCGGTGGCCGCCAGCGAGCTGCTGGGTGCCAACATCGGTCTGCTCACCGTCGTGGGCCTGCTGGTCGCGCTGCCCACCTGGTATCTGGGTGCTTACCTGTTCGGGCTCTGGTCCGGCAAGAAGTTTGAGTTGCCCCTGCCCCCGAGCTTCACCGCCAGTGCCGAGCAGCTCTCCGACAAGGCGCCGAGCTTCGGCCAGGTGATCTCCATCCTGCTGCTGCCGCTGGTGCTCATCTTCATGGATACCGGCCTCAATACCCTGGGCGTCATGGGCGTCATCGACAAGGGTGCGGACTGGGTCAACGTGCTGCGCATGGTCGGCAAGACCCCGGTCGCCCTGCTCATCACTGTGCTGTACGCCCTCTGGATGTTCCGCCAGAGCCAGGGCAAGGTGCAGCTCGAGAAGTTCTGCAACGACGCCCTGGCCCCGGTCTGCGCCGTCATCCTGGTCACCGGTGCCGGCGGCATGTTCGGCGGCGTATTGCGGGCGAGCGGCATCGGCACCGCGCTGGCCGACGTGCTCTCCGATACCGGCATGCCGGTGATCCTCGCAGCCTTCCTGGTGTCCGCCGCGCTGCGGGTTGCCCAGGGTTCCGCCACCGTGGCCCTGACCACCACCGCCGCCCTGATGGCGCCGACCGTGGCCGCCACCACCGGCCTGAGCGAGCTGGACCTGACCTTCATCGTCATCGCCATCGCCGGGGGCGCCACCGTGCTCTCCCACTTCAATGACTCCGGCTTCTGGCTGGTCAGCCGCTTCCTCAACATGGACGAGAAGACCACCCTCAAGACCTGGACCGTGATGGAGACCCTGCTCGGCACCATCGCCTTCCTCATCGTGGCCACGGCCAGCGCCATCCTCTGACGGAAACACATCGGGGCCGCATCCGTCGGCCCCGATGTGATATTGCACCGACTTTTTACGGATTCTTGCTTGGGCCCATCGCCACAGATTGCTAGAATTGCCTATTCTTCGCCCCGAGTGGAACGCTTCATCCCGTGATTTCAGGCTTCTCTATGCATTCATCGGCACATTATCGACAGTTGCTGACCCGCTTACCCCAGATCGCGGTCGCCGCGGATCAGTTCCAGATACTCAGCAGCGCCAAAGACTTCAAGAGCCGGATCCTGTCGCTCATCGCCCATGCGACCCAGCGCATCTATCTGATCGCGCTCTATCTGCAGGATGACGAGGCGGGACGGGAGATCCTCTCCGCCCTCTATGCCGCCAAGCAGCGCAATCCCTCTCTCGACATCAAGGTGTTCGTCGACTTCCACCGCGCCCAGCGCGGCCTGATCGGCAAGGGCAAGCAGGGGGGCAACCACCTGATGTACCAGGCCATGGCCGCCAGCCACCAACACCAGATCGAGATCTACGGCGTGCCGGTCAAGGGCCGCGAGCTGCTCGGGGTGCTGCACCTCAAGGGCTTCATCTTCGACGACACCCTGCTTTACTCCGGCGCCAGCCTCAACGACATCTACCTGCACCAGCAGGAGCGCTACCGCTTCGATCGCTATCACCAGATCCACAGCCCGGCACTGACCCGCAGCATGGTCAACTACGTGGATGACGTCTTCCTCGGCAGCGAGGCCGTCCAGCGGCTGGATCGCACCGGCATCCCCGGCGCCAAGCAGCTCAAGGGGCCGATCCGCCGCTTCAAGCAGCGTCTGCGCCTCTGCCAGTACCGCTTCGAGAGCATCAAGCCCAACGATCGGGAGATCGCCGTGACCCCCATGGTGGGCCTGGGCAAGCGGGGCAACCAGCTCAACCGGATGATCCGCAACCTGGTGCGGGCCACCGAGCGGGAGATCTTCATCTGCACCCCCTACTTCAACCCCCCCAAGGAGTTGAACAAGGACGTGGAGGCGCTGCTCAAACGCGGCTGCAAGGTGACCATCGTCGTGGGCGACAAGACCGCCAACGACTTCTTCATCCCCCCGGAGGAGAAGTTCTCCACCATCGGTGGTCTGCCCTATCTCTACGAGACCAACCTGCGCAAGTTTGCCGAGCGCAACCAGCACCACATCGACAACGGCCGGCTCAACCTCATGCTCTGGTGCTGCGAGAAGAACTCCTATCACCTCAAGGGGATCTTCGTGGATGAGGAGTGGGCCCTGCTCACCGGCAACAACCTCAATCCCCGAGCCTGGGCGCTGGATCTGGAGAACGGCCTGCTGGTACACGACCAGCACCATCACCTGCGCGAGCAGTTCAGTGCGGAGCGGGAGAACATCCTGGCCCACACCCGCCGCATCAGTCACTTCGACCAGATAGAGCAGATCAAGGATTACCCGGATCAGGTGCGCAAGCTGCTGGCCCGGATCCACAGGGTCAAGGCTCACCTCCTGCTCAAGCGCATCATCTGACCGCCAGGGCGCCCCGTCAGTGAAAAGGCCTGCCGTTTCCGGCAGGCCTTTTTCATGGATGACCCTCCCCCCGCTCCCTTGCCCACCAGCCCGGAACGGCACAACGCGGCTTGCATCGAGGCCGCAACAACCCCTATCATCTGGACATATTTACAGTGTTTTCGGGCATCTAATTGATGAAATTGGATAAAATCTCCCTCGACAGCCTCAAGGGTGTCGGCAGCAAGATGCTGGAGAAACTCGAGCGGCTGGGGCTGGCCACGGTACAGGACCTGCTGTTCCACCTCCCCCTGCGCTACGAGGACCGCACCCAGGTGTGGCCCATCGGCGATCTGCCGCCCGGCCTGCACGGTGCCGTCGAGGGCGAGATCCAGGACACCCAGCTGGTGATGGGGCGCCGCCGCATGCTGGTGTGCCGTATCAGCGACGGCACCGGCAGCCTGACCCTGCGCTTCTTCAATTTCACCGCTGCCCAGAAAAACAGCCTGGCCCAGGGCCGCCTTATCCGCTGCTTTGGCGAGACACGTCCCGGCAAGTACGGCCTGGAGATGGCCCACCCCGAGTACAAGCTGCTCGGCGAGGAGCAGGCCGGCCAGACCGAAGAGGCCCTCACCCCCGTCTACCCCACCACAGAGGGGCTGCGCCAGCTCACCCTGCGCAGCCTCACGGATCAGGCCCTGGCCCAGCTCGACCTCTACGGGGTCGAGGAGCTGCTGCCTGCCGGCCTCTATCCCCAGCAGATCGATCTTGCCGCCGCCCTGAAGCTGCTGCACCGCCCGCCTCCCTCGGTGGCGCTGGCCCTGCTCGAGAGCGGCCAGCACCCGGCACAGCAGCGGCTCGTACTGGAAGAGCTGCTGGCCCACAACCTCTCGGTCTTGAAGGTGCGGGCCCAGGCACAGACCCAGCTGGCCCGAGCCCTCAAGCCCGCTCCCGAGCTGGTCCGGCAGCTGCTCGGCGCCCTGCCGTTCACCCCCACCGGTGCCCAGAGCCGTGTGGTGGCGGAGATAGCCAGGGATCTGCAACAGAGCCACCCCATGATGCGCCTGGTCCAGGGGGACGTGGGCTCAGGTAAAACGCTGGTCGCTGCACTGGCCGCCCTGCAGGCCATCGGCAACGGCTGCCAGGTGGGGCTGATGGCCCCGACCGAGCTGCTGGCCGAACAGCACGCCATCAACTTCGCCAGGTGGCTGGAACCGCTCGGCATCAAGGTCGGCTGGCTGGCGGGCAAGCAGAAGGGCAAGGCGCGGGAAGAGGCGCTAGCCGCCATCGCGGACGGCAGCGTCAAGATGGTGGTGGGCACCCACGCCATCTTCCAGGAGCAGGTGGTGTTCCAGCGCCTCGCCCTGGTCATCATCGATGAACAGCACAGGTTCGGGGTGCATCAGCGCCTCGCCCTGCGGGAAAAAGGAGAGCGGGAAGGGGTGCATCCCCACCAGCTCATCATGACCGCCACCCCCATCCCCCGCACCCTGGCGATGACCGCCTATGCGGACCTCGACACCTCCATCATCGACGAGCTGCCGCCGGGCCGCACTCCCATTACCACGGTCGCCCTGCCGGACAGTCGCCGCCAGGACGTGATCGAGCGGGTGAGGCTCGCCTGCGAGGAGGGCAAGCAGGCCTACTGGGTCTGCACCCTGATCGAGGAGTCGGAGGTGCTGGAGTGCCAGGCCGCCGAAGACACCGCCGCCGAGCTGCAAACCCTGCTGCCCGGCCTGCACATCGGCCTGGTACACGGCCGGATGCGCCCTGTCGAGAAACAACGGGTGATGGAGGAGTTCAAGGCGGGCATACTGCAACTGCTGGTCGCCACCACCGTCATCGAGGTGGGGGTGGATGTGCCCAATGCCAGCCTGATGATCATCGAAAACCCGGAGCGACTGGGGCTGGCCCAGTTGCACCAGCTGCGCGGCCGGGTCGGGCGGGGGTCGGTGGCCTCTCACTGCGTGCTGCTCTATCATGCCCCCTTGTCCAAGACCGCCCAGAGCCGCCTCGGGGTACTGCGGGAGACCAATGACGGCTTTCTCATCGCCCAGCGGGATCTGGAACTGCGCGGCCCAGGCGAGCTGCTCGGTACCCGCCAGACCGGCCTGGCCGATCTCAAGATCGCCGATCTGGTGCGCGACCAGCCGCTCATCCCTCAGGTGCAGAAGATGGCGCGCTTCCTGATGGACAAACACCCGGCGCATGTCGAGCCTCTGATCCGCCGCTGGCTGGGCCTGCGAGACCACTACTCCAATGCTTGACCAAGGCAGATGCAGAAGAGGGTCACCTTGCCTGATGGATAAACACCCGAGCCATGTCGAGCCCCTGATCCGCCGCTGGCTGGGCCTGCGAGACCACTACTCCAATGCTTGACCAGGGCAGATGCAGAAGAGGGTCACCTTGCCTGATGGATAAACACCCGAGCCGTGTCGAACCCTTGATACGATGCTGGCTCGGTCTACGGGATCACTACTCGAATGCCTGACCAAGCAACAGAAACAGGAGGAAAGCACTGATGAATTCCTGGCTGCGCGGCCTGCTCTACACCTTTGCCTTCCTGCTGCTCTTTGTCTGGGTCGGTCTCGGCCTGTTCGATGCCGAGCGCGCCAAAGGCCCCATCGCCAACTGGCTCAGCCAGCAGACCGGGGTGCCCGTCACCATAGGCCGACTGGTGTTCAATCCGCTGCACCCCTACACCCTGCTGGCGGAGCAGGTGCGCTATGGGGATGCGGTACAGCTGGAAAAACTCTATCTGGAGATCGAGCACATCGACTGGTTGAACCGGGATGTGCGCATCGCCCACCTGGACCTCATCCGTCCCGTCATCAAGCTGCCGCTCCCCAACCAGTTGCCAAGCCTGCCGGTTCACTCCCTCACCATCAGCGACAGCACCATCGACAACCTGAGCCTGCAGAGCGAGGCCCTGACCCTGCGCGGCCTCAGTGCGTCCCTGAGTGACTGGGAACTGATCGACCCGAGACGCCAGCCCCAGGCCAACCTCACCCTGGGCATCAACCAGCTGGAGACCCCCATGTTCACCCTGGCCCGTCTCAGCCTCAAGGGGCGGCTGGAGGGGCAGGTGCTCAGCACCGACAGACTGACCACCAACCTGTTCGACGGCCTGCTCGAGACCGGCATGGTGCTGAACTGGCCAGAGCGCAGCCTGCAACTGCACGATCTCAAGGCCCGCGCCATGCGCCTCGAGCTTGGTGACATACCCCCTGGCGAGTTCCCCCTGCGCCGCATCACCCTGGACAGGGGTCAGCTTGCCCAGGTGAGCATCAATGCCATCGATCAGGAGCTCTCCCTCAACAACTTCAACGGCCAGCTCACCGCCTTCGACTGGCAGACGGGCAGCCAGCCCAGCGGCTATCTGGCGGGCACCCTGGGCGACATGGGCCGCGGCCTGTTCCAGCTTGAGGCCGTCGAGGGCAAGCTCGCCTTCTCCCCCCGGCAGCTGGATGCCGAGCTGCGGGGCAAGGCATACGAAGGGGAGTTCAACGTCGAGCTGGCCCTCGACACCCAGCAGCAGAAGCTCGTCCTGAAGGATCTGGCCCTGAGCGGCATGGACATCAGCTTGCCCCAGGGGTGGTGGCAGGATTGGCAGGGCTGGCGCCCGCAACAGATCGACATCCGCAAACTGGCCTTCGACAAGCTCAAGGTGCTCTCTTTCGACGACACCCTGCCCCTCTCCCTGACCGGCTGGCAACTCTACCTGAACGATCTCGCCCTGTGGGGCAACCAGCCAGGCCCCCTGCTGGGGCGTGCCCGCATCGAGAGCAAGTGGTTCGAGCTGGTGTGGGACGGTCTCAGTGCTCGCAACGGCACCCTGGATGGCGAGCTGACCCCCAGCTCCTGGCAGCTCAACACCCTCGCCACCTCCCTGCCCGACGAGGGCTCCCTCAACCTGAGCGGCCAGTGGGGCAGAACGCCCGGGCAGGAGAGCCGCCTGCAGTTGCAGGGCAAGCAGCTGGATCTGGAGCAGTGGGGCAAGCTGCTGCACTCCCCCGTCTCCTTCGCGGGCAAGGTGGATCTGGCGGCAGATCTGCAGGCCGACCTCAACGGGCAACCCGGCGAGCAGACGGCCAACTGGCGCCGGACCCTTCAGGGCAGCCTGAGCCTGGAGAGCAAGGATCCCTTCTGGGACAAGGTCGGCATCGACCCCCTGCTGGATGACTGGTTCAGGGAGCAGACCCCCCCCGATCTGACACCGCAGACGCTGTGGCAGGCGATGCAACGCGGAGACACCCCCTTCTATCAGATCAGGCTGGATGCCAGGGCGGAGCAGGGCAAGGTACGGATCGAGCAAGGTGGCGCCTCCACCATCACCCACCTGCTGGCGCTGCAAGGGGGTGTCGACCTGGCCGCAGACCAGTGGCAGCTCGACCTCGGGGTCCTGAACAAGGGACGCTGCGCCGAGCTGCTCGCCCGCTGGCGCGGCCCCCTCAATGCGCCCGACCTGGGCTGGAGTTTCCCCACGGGACAGGACGCCTGTGGCTGGGAGGCGGGTGTGCGCTACCCCGCCCAGGGACGAAGCGGCCCGCTCTGGCGCCCCCGGCCCCCGGCCCCTGCCGCCCAATAACGAACAAGGCCTCGCGAAGAGGCCTTGTTGCTGTGAACACCAGGGATCAGCGTGCGCCGCGCTTGATGGGCAGTACCACATACTGACCGACAAACTCCACCGCCAGCTTGCGGCCGCTGAACAGCTGCACCCGCAGGCTGAACTTGGCGGATTCTCCGCCCCTCAGCGGCTCGAGCACGGCGGGCATGCCCTCCCGGGCCACCCGCGCCTCCGGCTCTTCGCTCACCGGCCGGTAATACTTGATGTTGCCCTCGGCCAGCACGGTATCGCCTCCCAGCCCTGCCTCCTTGAGCTGCAACCAGATGAGACCCCAGCCCGCCAGCACGCACTGGCTGTAAATGCTGCCGGCGAACATGGTGTCGTGGACGTTGAGATTGGCCGCCAGGTTGGCCTTGAGGTGGAAGGTCTGGCCATCGTAGTGGGTGATGTGCACCCCCATCTTCTCGCTGATGGGAATGCCCCGCGACCAGCGGGTGGTGAGATCCTGGCACCACTCCGGACGGTACTGGATGGTCTGCATGGGACTCAGGGACTTGATCATCTGGCGGTGAGGGATGCGGCCGAAAGAGACGGGGCCTTCCCCTACCTCGAGGAAGCCGCAGCGGCGATAGAACTCCACCGCCTCCTGGCGGGCGTTCATCACCAGCCGTTTCACCTTCTCGTCGCGGGCAAGCTGTTCGAGATCCTCCACCATGCGGGCGCCCAGCCCCTGGCCGCGAAATTCGGGTCGCAGCGCCATAAAGCGGATCTGGGCTTCATCGCCGCCCACAAAGAGGCGACCCACGGCGATGGGCGTTCCGTCGGGTGAGAGCATCAGCCGGTGAATGGCGACGGTATCGTACTCGTCACGCTCGGAGCCAAGGGGCAGATTGAAGGGTTTGCGCAGTAGTTCCCAGCGCAACTGATAGTAAGCATCCAGCTCCGCTGGTGTTTCTGGGGTGACTACCCGGTACATAAAGCGATCCTTGAGTGTGCGCCGACTGGCAGATGGAAGGACTGACGCAACCATTTCTCCCGGCGCAGCCTGTAGTAGGTATCCAGCTCGGCTGCCGTTTGGGGGGGGACCACCCGGTACATAACAACATCCTTGAGTTACACTGGTCGAAAGCCATCTTGCCGTGCAAATTCATGGACTTCAATCTGCAAGCGTACCAAGCCGATCACTTATTGCACCTCAGTGCCAAACCCGAACGCCGCGTTTCGGTGCTTGAAAATGCCCGTCATCGCTGGCTGGAAATGGACGGCGTGGTGCAATCCGCCATGAGCCTCCACCAGCCGGCCCGCCTCTGTCTGCCTCATCAACGGAGCATCGCGGAGCAGTTGCCAAAGCAGGCAAGCAGGATCCTGGAGCTGGGGCTGGGCGGAGGGGATCTCACCCGTCACCTGGCGGCACGCTGGCCCGATGCCCACCACGACTGCGTGGATCTGGATGCCGAGATCCTCACCCTGTTCCAGCAATTCTTTCTCCCCTCGTCAGGGGGCTCGCCTCGGCTGCATCACGCCGATGCGCTGCACTTCCTGCACCAGAGCCAGGAGAGCTACGATCTGGTGCTGCTGGATTTGTTCAGCCAGGACGGCAACCCCCTGCTGCTGTTCCAGGCCCCGCTCTATCAGGCGCTGGCCAGCCGCCTGAGCGGCACCCTCATCATCAATCTGCTGCCCCGCACCCTGCTCGAACAGGCACAGGCTCTGCGATTGGCAGAGGAGTGGATAGGCCCGACCCGCGTCCACGACGTGCCCGGCTACCGCAACGTCATCCTGCACGCGACCCGTCAGCATGGCCAGGGCGGGCGAGCACCGGCAGGGTGAAGAACCTGCGAAGTGTGCAGGCATCGCGTCCTGCCCTCCGGTGAGGCCCGCCCTGCCTGCCACCCTTATACCTGCAGCCAGAAGGTAACGGGGCCGTCGTTGAGCAGCCTGACCTTCATGTCGGCGGCGAAGCGGCCGGTTTCGGTCGGCACACCGCTCTCCCTGGCGCGAGCCACGAAGTACTCATAGAGTCGCTCGGCATCTGCGGGATGGGCGCCACCGGAGAAGCTGGGTCTCATCCCCTTGCCGGTATCCGCCGCCAGGGTGAACTGGGAGACCACCAGCAGGCTGCCACCCACCTGGCTCACGTTGAGGTTCATCTTGCCGTTCTCGTCAGAGAAGATGCGATAGCCGCTCACCTTGTGCAGCAGCTTGTCCGCCTTGGCCTCGTCATCCCCCTGCTCCACCCCGAGCAGCACCAGCAACCCCTGGCCGATGGCCCCGGTCACCTCTCCCTCTACCGTTACGCTGGCCTCGCTGACCCGCTGAATCAGTGCAATCACATCCCTCTCCTCTCAAAACAGCACGACCGCCCATCCTGCGGGATGAGCGGTCGTCGATGCTACCAATAAATGCCCTGCCCGGGCCAACCCCTTTGTGTCGGGATCCGGTGTGATGGCCGGCCGGCGTCAGGCCAGTTCCTCTGCACCGGGCTTCTCGTACTCCCCGAGGCAGGCGGTGGTCTCGGCCCCCAGCAACACCACCAGCCAGCTCAGATACACCCAGACGAACAGGATGGGAATGGTCGCCAGGGCGCCATAGATGGCCTGGTAGGAGGGGAAGTTGGTGATGTAGATGGCAAAGCCGCGCTTGGCCAGCTCGAACAGGGTGGCCGCCACCAGGGCACCGATGAAGGCGTGGGTCAGCCGCACGCGGCAGTTGGGCACCACGGTATAGATCAGCAGGAAGGTGAGCACGGAGAAGAGGAACGGCAGGCTGCGCAGCAGCAGATAGCCGATACCGAACAGGCTGTCAGCCGCGAACAACCTGAGCGAGAGAATGTAGGAGGAGATGGCGATGCTGGCACCGATGAGCACGGGGCCCAGGGTCAGGATCATCCAGTACATGGCGAATGCCTGGGCCAAGGGCCGGCTTCGGGTGGACCGCCAGATGTAGTTGAGGTTCTTGTCGATGGCCGAGATGAGCATCAGGGCCACCACGATCAGGGCACCGATACCGACGGCCGTGGTGTTGGTGGCGTTGGCCACGAAACCGTCGATGTACTCCTTGAGCATCTCGCCGGCGGTGGGGACGAAGTTGTGATAGACGAACTGCTCCATCGCCTGCTTCAGGCTCTGGAACACCGGAAAGGCCGACATCATGCCGAACACCACGGCGATCATGGGCACCAGGGAGAGCAGGGTGACATAGGCCAGGTAACCGGCAGTCACCGTCAATCTGTCCTGCTGGAAGCGGCCCCAGACAAACTGGGCGAAGTGGGCACCATCGTGGCGCAAGAAGGAGAGTGCATGGGCCAGACGGCCGCGGATCTGCTGCTGCATCTTGTTTCTCGTAAGCGTGATCATGCAGACATTGTGTCAGATAGGGTGGTCATTTGGCCACCCGCAGACCGGCCGGATGCGCCTCCATCGAACTAAGGCCCCATGAGCCCTCATGTCGAGCCCATAAAAAAAGAGGCCATAAGGCCTCTCTTTGGTCTGTCGATGAACAGCTATCGATCAAGCACGACCGGCGCGCTTGCGATCCATCTCGGTCAGCAGTTTCTTGCGGATACGGATGGCCTTGGGGGTGATCTCGACCAGCTCGTCGTTGTCGATGAACTCGAGAGCCTGCTCCAGGGTCATGCGGATCGGCGGAGTCAGCACCTGGGCTTCGTCGGTACCGGAGGCACGCATGTTGGTCAGCTGCTTGCCTTTCAGGCAGTTGACGGTCAGGTCGTTGGAGCGGGAGTGGATCCCGATCACCTGGCCTTCGTACACTTCGGTCGCGTGACCGATGAACAGACGACCACGATCTTGCAGACCGAACAGGGCGAAGGTCAGGGCCTTGCCGGTGGCGTTGGAGATCAGCACGCCGTTCTGACGCTCACCGATGCTGCCACCCTTGTGCGGACCGTAGTGGTCGAAGGTGTGATACAGCAGACCGGTACCAGAGGTCATGGTCAGGAACTCGGTCTGGAAGCCGATCAGGCCACGGCTCGGGATGATGAAGTCCAGACGGACGCGACCCTTGCCATCCGGGGTCATGTTGGTCATCTCGCCTTTACGCAGGCCGAGCTGCTCCATCACGGAACCCTGATGCGCTTCTTCCACGTCCACAGTAACGGTTTCGAACGGTTCTTGCAGTTCGCCATCCACGGTACGCAGGATAACTTCCGGACGGGATACCGCCAGTTCGTAACCTTCGCGACGCATGTTTTCGATCAGGATGGAGAGGTGCAGTTCACCACGGCCGGAGACGCGGAACTTGTCCGGATCTTCGGTCTCTTCCACACGCAGGGCCACGTTGTGGACCAGTTCCTGGTTCAGACGCTCCAGAATGTTGCGGGAGGTGACGAACTTGCCTTCTTTACCGGCGAACGGCGAGGTGTTGACCTGGAAGGTCATGTTCACGGTCGGCTCGTCCACGGAGAGCGGCGGCAGGGCTTCGACGGCACTGTTGTCACAGATGGTGTCGGAGATCTTCAGCTCGCCCAGACCGGTGATGGCGATGATGTCGCCCGCTTGCGCGTCGGTCACTTCGGTACGGGACAGGCCCAGGTAGCCCAGCACCTGACCGACCTTGCCGGTACGCGGTTTGCCGTTGGCACTGACGATGGTGACCTGCTGGTTGGTCTTGACGCGACCACGAGTGATGCGGCCGATACCGATGACGCCCACGTAGGAGTTGTAGTCCAGCTGGGAGATTTGCATCTGGAAGGCACCGTCAACGTCGCCCTTCGGGGCTTCCACGTTGTCGACGATGGCCTGGAACAGGGGTTCCATGTTCTCGGACGGGACGTCCTGATCCAGGGTGGCCCAACCGTTCAGTGCAGAGGCGTAAACAACCTTGAAGTCCAGTTGCTCATCGGTGGCACCCAGGTTGTCGAACAGATCGAAGACCTGATCCATTACCCAGTCAGGACGAGCACCCGGACGGTCGATCTTGTTGATGACCACGATGGGCTTCAGACCCTGGGCGAACGCCTTCTGGGTCACGAAACGGGTCTGCGGCATCGGGCCGTCAACGGCGTCGACCAGCAGCAGCACGGAGTCAACCATGGAGAGTACGCGCTCAACTTCACCACCGAAGTCGGCGTGACCCGGGGTATCCACGATGTTGATGCGGTAGTCGTTCCAGCGGATCGCAGTGTTCTTGGCGAGAATGGTGATGCCACGTTCCCGTTCCAGATCATTGGAGTCCATGATCCGTTCCTGACCTTCGCTGGTGCGATCCAGAGTGCCGGATTGCTGCAGCAGCTTATCAACCAGAGTCGTTTTGCCGTGGTCAACGTGCGCAATAATCGCAATATTGCGTAAATTCTCTAACATTCTCGCCTCAAATCACCGGGTAAAATTGGGCGCTAATTGTACTCTCGCCTTTGTGATCTGCCTAGCAGAATTGCAACACATTCACACACAACAAAGGATCAGGATCATGGACCCCGCAGCAAAAGGCTGCTTAGATGGCCTGGATACGCTGGCGCACCATCTCGGTGCACCAAAACGATCCAAGGTTGCACCACTTTAATGCAGCAACCGGCATGAGAACGGGTTTCTCGACAGCCTGAAACGGTGCAAGTGCCCTGAAATCAAGCTGTCACAAACTTGGCACGATACTGGCTTATGTGAATGTGACGACGCATTCACCCAAAGAGTTTTAACACCGGAGGTTACTTAGCATGTCAGCCCAGAACGTTTTGGCCCTGATCCAGGAACACGAAGTCAAGTTTGTTGATCTGCGTTTTACCGACACCAAGGGTAAAGAGCAGCATGTATCCATCCCTTCCCACCAGGTTGACGAAGACTTCTTCGAAGACGGCAAGATGTTCGATGGTTCCTCCATCGGCGGCTGGAAGGGCATCAACGAGTCTGACATGGTGCTGATGCCGGACCCGGCTTCCGCCAAACTGGACCCGTTCACCGAAGAGACCACTCTGAACATCGTCTGTGACGTGCTTGAACCCGCCACCATGCAAGGCTATGACCGCGATCCGCGCTCCATCGCCAAGCGTGCCGAAGATTTCCTGAAGTCCAGCGGCATCGCTGACACCGTGCTGTTCGGGCCGGAGCCGGAATTCTTCATGTTCGACAATATCACCTTCTCCAACACCATGGGCCACAGCTTCGTGAAGATCGAATCCGAAGAAGCTGCCTGGAACTCCGGTACCGACTACGAGCACGGCAACAAGGGTCACCGTCCGTTCGTCAAGGGTGGTTACTTCCCGGTTGCCCCGGTTGACTCCTCCCAGGACATCCGTGCCGCCATGTGCCTGGTGCTGGAAGAGATGGGCCAGGTCGTCGAAGCTCACCACCACGAAGTGGCGACCGCCGGTCAGAACGAGATCGCAACCCGCTTCAACACCCTCACTCTGAAGGCTGACGAAGTACAGGTCCTGAAGTACGTGATCCACAACGTGGCCCACGCCTACAACAAGACCGTCACCTTCATGCCGAAACCCATGTTTGGCGACAACGGCTCCGGCATGCACTGCCACCAGTCCCTGGCCAAAGACGGCGTAAACCTGTTCGCAGGTGACCTGTATGGCGGTCTGTCCGAGATGGCGCTGCACTACATCGGCGGCATCATCAAGCACGCCAAGGCCATCAACGCCTTCGCCAACCCGACCACCAACTCCTACAAGCGTCTGGTGCCGGGCTATGAAGCACCGGTCATGCTGGCCTACTCCGCCCGCAACCGCTCTGCCTCCATCCGTATCCCGGTCGTGCCGAGCCCGAAAGCCCGCCGCATCGAAGTGCGCTTCCCGGATCCGGCAGCCAACCCGTACCTGGCCTTCGCTGCCCAGCTGATGGCCGGTCTGGACGGCATCATCAACAAGATCCATCCGGGCGATGCCATGGACAAGAACCTGTACGATCTGCCGCCGGAAGAAGCCGCTGAAGTGCCGACCGTTGCCGGTTCCCTGGACGAAGCGCTGTCCGCACTGGATGCAGACCGTGAGTTCCTGACCCGTGGTGGTGTGTTCAGCGATGACTTCATCAACTCCTACCTGGAACTGAAACAGCAGGATGTTGACCGCGTGCGCATGACCCCGCACCCGCTGGAGTTCGAGCTGTACTACTCCGTCTAATCCGCTTTCCCATGACAAACCCGCCATCTGGCGGGTTTTTTTCATTCTGGCAACGGAAATACCGCCAAACGGGCACGATCGTGCAGAAAGATGATCCCGTTCACGGAGCCGTACCACCCTCGGCTGTTCACACCCCGACCCCATGGTTTTTCTCTGATAGGATTAAGGTGAACCCCGTCAAGGAGAGATGGATGAACACTGTACCCTGGCTGCTGAGCCTCCTGCTGATGGCCTCCTGTTCCGCACAGGCCGCCCGCGTCTACTCCTGGGTCGATCCCCAGGGGGTGACCCACTACACCGATGCCCCCCCTCCCGGCAAGAGCGCAAAAGAGGTGGACCTGCGGGTCTCGCCGCTCATCGGCACAGCCCCCCACTCGGTCCAGGTGGACAACTTCAACAGCCTGACCGGTGTCGATGCCAGGAAAGCCCTGGAGGCCGCCCCTCTGGAGATCGACCTCATCTCTCCGGAACCGGGCAGCACATTGCGTGACAATACCGGCAACATCGTCTTCCAGGGCGAGATCTCTCCCCAGGTCCCGGTGCAATACGATGTGCGCCTGATCCTGAACGGCAAGGCGGTGCCCCTGGTTCACAACAGCCTGGCCATACGGGTGGAAAACCTCGATAGGGGCGCATACGAGGCACGGCTCGAGTTGCTCGCCAAAGACGGTACGATCCTTGCTAAATCTAAGCCAACCACCTTTTACCTGCACAGGGCGTCGGTGAATCAGGCTCCCAGAGCCGCCCCCAAGGCCAATTAGGGGTGATGTGACGCACCGATGCGGGTAAACTTGATGCACTATATTGGTGCATTCTAGGTGTACAGCACCGTTTTAGGGAGAAACCTGTGCCAACCCGCTCGGACAACGCCAAGACACTCTTGGACAATCTGCTGACCGCCGTCATTCTCATGGATGAACGTCTCTGCATTCAATTCGTCAACCCGGCGGCAGAACAGCTGCTTTCCCTCAGCGAACGACGACTGATCGGCATCGAACTGCCCCACCTGCTGGAACACATCTCTCTCGATCTGCAGCGTTTCAAACAGTGCCTCATTTCGGGGCAGGGCTTCACCGACAGCGAAGTCACCCTGGTGGTGGAGGGGGAGCCCAGGCTGGTGGAGATCAGCGTCAGCCCTATGGCCGATCATGAACAGCGACTGATGGTGGTAGAACTGCGCAAGATCGATCAGCAGAAGAAGATCAGCCAGGAGCTGCAGCAACACGCCCAGCAGCAGGCCGCCAAGGAGCTGGTGCGCGGCCTGGCGCACGAGATCAAGAACCCCCTGGGGGGATTGCGCGGCGCGGCCCAACTGCTGCAAAAGGAGTTGCCCGACCCGGCCTTGCGTGAATACACCGGCATCATCATCGAGCAGGCCGATCGCCTGCGGGTGCTGGTCGACAGGTTGCTCGGCCCCCAGCGTCCCGGCCGTCACCAGATGCACAACGTTCACTCCGTGCTGGAGCAGGTGCGCCGTCTGGTGGACCTGGAGCTGCCGCCGCAGATCCGCATCGAGCGGGACTACGACCCCAGCATCCCCGAATTCGAGATGGAATCGGACCAGCTGCAACAGGCGTTCCTGAACATAGTGCGCAACGCCGCCGAGGCCCTTGGGGATCAGGACGGCCTCATCCGCATCAAGACGCGCACCGCCTTCCAGATCACCATCCATGGCCAGCGCTATCGCCTGGCGGCCGAAATCAAGATCATCGACAACGGCCCCGGCATTCCCGACGCCATTCGCGACACCCTCTTCTACCCCATGATCACCGGCAAGGAAGGGGGAACGGGCCTGGGCCTCTCCATCGCCCAGAACCTGATCGATCAGCACAAGGGTCGCATCGACTGCATCAGCTGGCCGGGCCACACCGAATTCACCATTTATCTACCACTTCGCAAATAAGGGAACCTCATGACAGCAAAAGTGTGGATCGTCGATGACGACAGCTCCATCCGGTGGGTTCTGGAGCGCACCCTTGGCAGCGAAGGCTTCGAATGCGAAAGTTTCGCCGACGGCGAAGCCCTGCTGAGTTCACTGGAGATGCGCTCACCGGACGTGATCCTCTCGGATATCCGCATGCCGGGCATCGACGGCCTGAGCCTGCTGGAACAGATCCATCGCCGCCAGGCCGATCTACCCATCATCATCATGACGGCCCACTCGGACCTCGACAGCGCGGTCAACGCCTACCAGCGCGGAGCCTTCGAATACCTGCCCAAGCCGTTCGACATCGACGAGGCTGTCACCCTGGTACGCAGGGCCGAGAACCATCTCAAGGAGCAACGTACCAAGCGCAAGGCTCGCCAACAGGAAGCCACCACCACCCCGGAGATCATCGGCGAAGCCCCTGCCATGCAGGAGGTGTTCCGCGCCATCGGCCGGCTGTCGCGCTCCAGCATCTCGGTGCTCATCAACGGTCAAAGCGGTACCGGCAAGGAGCTGGTTGCCCATGCCCTGCACAAGCACAGCCCCCGGGCCCACAAGAACTTCATCGCCCTCAACATGGCGGCCATCCCGAAAGATCTCATCGAATCCGAGCTGTTCGGTCATGAGAAGGGGGCCTTCACCGGTGCCAACAACATTCGTCACGGCCGCTTCGAACAGGCCGACGGCGGCACCCTGTTTCTCGACGAAATAGGCGACATGCCGCTGGACGTGCAGACCCGGTTGCTGCGGGTACTGGCGGACGGGCAGTTCTACCGGGTTGGCGGCCACCAACCGGTGCAGGTGGATGTGCGGATCATTGCCGCCACCCACCAGAATCTGGAGAAGCGGGTCGCCGACGGCGAGTTTCGGGAAGACCTGTTCCACCGCCTCAACGTCATCCGCATCCATATTCCGGCCCTCAAGGAGCGCCGGGAGGACATCCCCCAGCTGGCCCAACACTTCCTGCTGCGAGCCGCCAAGGAGCTGAACGTGGAGGCCAAGAGCCTGCACCCGGATACCCAGACCTACATCAGCCGCCTCCCCTGGCCGGGCAACGTGCGCCAGCTGGAGAACGTCTGCCGCTGGCTGACGGTGATGGCCTCGGGCCAGGAGGTGCTGGTAGGCGATCTGCCCACCGAGCTGCTGACTCCCATCACCAGCACCGCCGAGCCGGGCCAGCCCGCCCTGACCGGTGGCTGGCAGCAGCAGTTGCAGGACTGGGTGGCCGCCAAGCTGGCCCTGGGGGAGACCGATATCCTGGCGGATGCCATGCCCCAGTTCGAACGGATCATGCTGGAGACGGCACTGGATCACACCCACGGTCACAAGCAGGAGGCTGCCCGCCTTCTCGGCTGGGGCCGCAATACCCTGACCCGCAAGCTCAAGGAGCTCGACATTCCCTGAGCCTGCGGGAAAAACGATTCCCATCACGCCTTGAGGGAAAGCCTGACCAATCACACCCCGTTTGCTTGCAAACGGGGTATCTTTTTCAGGCGCCCCGCCTAGAATGGCAGGCTTTCCAACCCGACTCGCAGAAGGTGCCCCATGATTGACAGATCCCTCCCCCTGACCGACCTGCATCGCCATCTGGATGGCAACATCCGCCCGCAGACCATTCTCGAGCTGGGACGTCAGCACAACATCCGACTGCCGGCCGATGAGCTGGAAGCCCTGCGCCCGCACGTGCAGATCGTCGAGAACGAGCCGAGTCTGGTGGCCTTCCTGAAGAAACTGGACTGGGGTGTGGCCGTGCTGGCCGACTACGATGCCTGCCGCCGGGTCGCCTACGAAAACGTGGAAGATCTGCTGCGTGCCGGGATCGACTATGCCGAGCTGCGCTTCAGCCCGGCCTACATGGCGATGACCCACAAACTGCACCCGCAGGGCGTGGTCGAAGCCATCATCGACGGCGTGGCCGCAGGCAGCCGTGACTTCGGTATCAAGACCAATCTCATCGGCATCATGAGCCGTACCTTCGGCACCGAGCAGTGCAAGCAGGAGCTGGATGCCTGTCTGGCTCATCGCGATCGCCTGGTCGCCATCGATCTGGCCGGCGACGAGCTGGGCTTCCCGGGCGATCTCTTCACCGACCACTTCCGCCGGGTGCGGGATGCAGGCATGCGGGTCACCGTGCACGCCGGTGAAGCCGCCGGCCCCGAGAGCATGTGGCAGGCCATTCGCGAGCTGGGAGCCGAGCGCATCGGCCACGGGGTCAAGGCCATCCAGGATCCGGCCCTGATGGCCTATCTGGCCGAACACCGCATCGGCATCGAGTCCTGCCTCACCTCCAACCTCCAGACCACCACGGTGGCGAGTCTGGCCGATCACCCGATCCGCCAGTTCCTGGCAGCCGGCGTGCTGGCCTGCCTCAATACCGACGATCCGGCGGTGGAGGGGATCGACCTGCCTCACGAATACGAGGTGGCGGCCCCGGCTGCCGGCATGACGGTGAGCGAGATCCGCACCGCCCAGCAGAACGGCCTGACCCTGGCCTTCCTGAGCGAAGCCGAGAAGGCCGAGCTGAGTGCCCGTGCGGCTCAACGCTGAGCAGGGGTAAAACCCAATAAAAAACCGCCGAAAGGCGGTTTTTTATTGTCCAACGATATTGCCCGGCCTAGATCACCCGGGAGAACTGCTGCTGGCGCGCCTTGTTGCGCAGGTAGACATCGAAGCACATGCAGATGTTGCGGATCAGCAGCTGACCGGTGGAGACCACCTCCAGCCCCTCTTCGGTCATGCGCACCAGACCGTCGTCGATGAAGGTCTGCAACAGCTTGAGATCCTCGGCAAAATACTCCTTGAACACCAGGCCGTGGGCCTGCTCCACAGCGGCGAAGTTCAGGGAAAAATCGCAGATGAGGCGCTTGATCACCTCACGACGGATCAGATCGTCCCGATTGAGGGAGCACCCCTTCCACTGGGCATGGCCCAGTGACTCGACCTGGGCGTAGTAGGTTTTGAGATCCTTCTGGTTCTGGGAATAGGCATCCCCCATCATGCTGATGGAAGAGACCCCCAGCCCCAGCAGATCGCAATCCCCCTGGGTGGTATAGCCCTGGAAGTTGCGATGCAGCTTGCCCTCGCGCTGGGCGACGGCCAGCTCGTCATCGGGCTTGGCAAAGTGGTCCATGCCGATGAACTGATAACCCTGGCCGGTCAGGAAGGCAATGGTGTCCTGCAGCATGGCCAGCTTCTCCTGCGGCGCCGGCATGTCCGCTTCTTTCAGCTTGTGCTGGGCGGCAAAACGGCTCGGCAAGTGGGCATAGTTGAAGATGGAGAGGCGGGCCGGGTCGGTCTTGAGCACCTCTTCCAGGGTGTGATGGAAGCTCTCCCGGTTCTGGTGCGGCAGACCGTAGATGAGATCCAGATTGGTGGAGCGGAACCCCAGCTCGCGGGCACGGACCAGCATGGCGCGGATGAAGTCGTTGTCCTGCTCCCGATTGACCGCGACCTGGACCGCCTTGTTGAAGTCCTGAACGCCAAGGCTGATGCGGTTGAAACCGAGCTCCCGCAGCACATCCAGCATGGACAATTCGATCTCGCGAGGATCCACCTCGATGCTGATCTCCCCCTCCTCGGCGAAGTGGAAGTGCTCCCGCAACATGGCCATCAGGCGACGAGTCTGGGGTTCGCTCAGATAGGTGGGTGTACCGCCCCCCCAGTGCAGCTGGGTGACCAGTCTCTCCTTGAACAGGGGGGCCTGGCCCTTGATCTCCTGTTCGAGGTAGTCGAGGTATTGATCTGCCTTGTGCTGGTGCCGGGTAATGACCTTGTTGCAGCCGCAGTAGTAGCAGAGCTTGTGACAGAAGGGGATATGCACGTAGAGCGACAGATTGCGTGCAGGATACTGGCCCGCTGCCTGGACAAAGTCCGGATAGCCGAACCCCTCGTTGAACTCCAGCGCAGTGGGATAGGAGGTGTAACGCGGACCACTGTAGTTGTATTTTTCGATCAGGGCCTGATCCCACACAATCTGTTCTGCTTGCACGCTTGCTTCCTCTGTCTTTGTTATGGGCTCACCGGCTTAACTGAAAATCCTTCAGTCTGGCGACATCCTCAAGGATCTGCGCCTCCAGCTCGGCCTCGTAGCCGCTGCGTTCGAGATCCATCTTCATCACTTCATTGCGCTTGAGTGCCCGCCTCGCCTCATGGGTCGGCATCTCCTTCACCTTCTCATAGAGGCCGTAGAGCCCCGGGAACTCGGTGGCAAAGGCGCGGCCCCCCTTTATTTGCAAGGCATCCAGCAGATTGGTCAGCCGGATGGCACCTTCTGAGTAGTCGCACTGACCATCTCGTACCGCGTGGGCGATCACCCTGACACTCTCCAGGATCCGCTCGTTGCGGGCCGTAATGGCGTGCTGCTGCATCTCTTGCTGGCGTTTGAGACGCGCCATCAGGGTGCCGGCATAGACGGCCAGCCCCAGCAAAATCAGGCCACCCAACAAGGCGGCCAGCATCCATCCACTCATCACTTTTTCTTCGGCTCGGGTTTGGCTTCAGGCTGGTAGTCCGCCTGAGAGAAACGCTCCCACAGCTCCTCTTCGGAGGCAGGCTGACTCGGCTCGTCAAAATCGGCATCATCAAAATCCATGTCGCCATCTTCGTCATCGTCGTTGTCGATGATACCGAGCTCGTCCATCAGCTCCTGATAACGGTCAACCCGCTGATCGACCCATGCCTGCTCTGCGGCCTCCAGGGTTTCACCGGCATCCAGACGATCCAGCAAGGCATTGAGGCGATCATCATTCTCGATGGACGCCAGCTCCTGCTCGGGGGTCATCACCACCCGCTTCTCTTTCGCAGGCTTGGTCGCCACCGGCTTGCTGCCCTTCTCGTCGGCAATCAGCGCGATGGGCTTGCGAGAGCCGATGCGTGGATCCTTGGCCTGCTTGGAGCCGCTCTTTTTGCCCGCCTGCTCGACCTGTTGGCGGGAGCCCGCCTTCAGGCCCTTGCGCTTGGCGGCGCGCTTGCGCTCACGACCTTCCTGGGCACTGGCATCTGATTCTTTGCGCTTGCCGGTAGGCTTGCGGTTGGGTTGTTTGGCCGACATGAATGACTCCGACAAATAACTGAATGGAAACCCCCGGAGCGTGTCGTCCGGGGAGGATGCTGAAGCGGGGAACAGTAAATATGGAACAAGAGTGGGATCCCGCACCAATTCGACCACTTTGGGCCGCTGAACACCGCAGGATCGGCATCCTCTGGGCATGTTGCTGGTATTTTGACACAGAATGTCTTGGCGGGTTAATGACCCAATAGAAAAAAGGCAGCCGAAGCTGCCTTTTTCCATCATGCGAGTTCCATTCCCTGGTAGCCAATCGCCTTATCCCTGGGCGAACCACTGCGCATCATTTCGTTGGATCATCCTGATCCTTATTGACCAGTCCTGAGTGTGCGTGTGTTTGTTTGTCTAACCCAAACCGGCGACATCCTGCCTCCCATCGGGGTGGTTGCCTCCCGCAGCCCCGCTCATCCCTGGCGGTCACCATCCTGGCTTTTTGCATCTATTGCTCATCGCATGCTCCGAGCAGACATCCTGTCAAACCGAAGACGGGTCTTGCACCCTCTCTCCGGCCAATCCTGATTGCCTACTGTAACTTCTTCGCTGGATGGCTCAATCAACCAAAGCACATTTCGAACTGGTACAAAGTAATGTTCTATTTCTTAATTCATTGAAAAACAAAAAATAAAATAATATACGTGAGCAATCTTTCAGACACGACCAGCCCCGTATATAGAAGATCTCTTACAGCAATGCAGGCTGTTTACGGGCGATCGCTACAACCTCAAAAAAGAACAGGGAACACAATGGTTCCCTGTTCTTTTCAACAAGATAACTAACAGGCTATATCAGTGAAGCCCCGCCACATACTTGGAGAGCGCCTCGATGTCCTGATCCGTCAGCTTCTTGGCCACATCCCGCATCATGCCATTGGGATCGTTGTCGCGGGTCGCCGAACGAAAAGCGGTGAGCTGGGCCTTGATATAGGCGGGATGCTGCCCTGACAGGCTGGGGTACTTCGCTTGCTCGACGCCGGAACCCCGTGGGCCATGACAGGCGGTACAGGCGGCCAGGCCTCGCTCCATGTCTCCCCCCATATAAAGCGCCTTGCCTGCGGCAACTACATCATCGGGCACGGCAACCGGCGTCACCTTCTGGCTGGAGAAATAGGCGGCAAGATCGTCCATATCCTGCTCGGACAACGGCAACGCCATGGGTCCCATGACGGGCGCAACCCGACCAGTTTGGCCAGAAGCTGCAGCCTTCAGTTCAACTAATTGTTTTTTGATATATGATGCGTGCTGACCAGCAATCTTGGGATACATGTCGACTGGGCTGTTGCCGTCCGGTCCATGACAGGCCGCACAGACGGCAGCCTTGGTTTGTCCCGCAGCGGCATCGCCCTTGGCTTGTGCCATCCCAGTTACGCCAACCATCAGAGCAAGTGTAATGACTAGGTTCTTCATGGCGTTCCAACTTTCTCGTTATTAGGCTTCCAGATCCCATGCCGCTGAAGGCATGTTAAAATAAACGCGTTCAAGCGACGCCATTTTACACTATTTCACAAAAAAGTAACTCTATAACCCTCTATCTCTATGGGGAATTTACGTTGGATACACAAACTCTGAATTTCAATAAGGTGCATTTTGTGACCAGCGCACCCGACATCCGCCACCTGCCAAATGATGGAGGTGTCGAGATTGCGTTTGCCGGTCGTTCCAACGCTGGCAAATCGTCTGCATTGAATACCTTGACCAAACACAAGAACCTGGCGCGTACCAGTAAGACCCCTGGCCGTACTCAGCTGATCAACCTGTTTGAGCTGGAACCGGGCAAACGCCTGGTTGACTTGCCTGGCTATGGATATGCCCAGGTTCCGCTGGAAATGAAGCTCAAGTGGCAAAAGTCACTGGCTGAATACCTGCAGCGACGGGAGTCCCTGAAAGGGCTGGTGATCCTGATGGACATCCGCCATCCGCTCAAGGAAACCGACATGAACATGCTGGAATGGAGTTCACACCGTGAACTGCCGGTGATGCTGTTGCTAACCAAGGCGGACAAGTTAAGCCCGGGGCCCCGCAACAACCAGGTGATCAAGGTTCGTCAGGCGGTGGCAGAACTGGGCCCGCAGATCCAGGTTGAAGCATTCTCTTCTCTGACCAATATCGGCGTCGAGAAGCTGGCCCAGACCCTGAGCGGCTGGTATCTGTCCGAAGCAGACAATGCCCAGGCAGACGACGAAGATCATCAGAACGAGGAGTAAACGACTCCTCTCCCTGGCTGCAATTGGCGGAGTTGGACCTCCGCTGATTGAAAGGCTTTCATGATCCCCCCATCTCCGAGCCCCTCCTCCCCGCCTTCGCCACCTCTGAAGAAAAACCTAAAAAAATATATTTAAATCATACTGATAGCATGTTTAGACGCGAAAAGAATTAACTAATCATCAACCTGATACCGTTTTCATGGATATCGAGTAAAAAATCAGAATTGAAGGCTGTAACAAACGAAACTGAAATTTAATTACACGGCGAGGCAATATAGGGATAAAAATGAGGCCGGTCTTGCCATTGCAAACCGGCCTGAAGAAATGAGTTCAAAAATTTGGGAAAAAGCGAGTTCTCGAGAACAAAGACGATTGGTTTTCCTCAAGAAACGCCTTCATTCTAACAAAGAACGGCAACAATTAAAGCATTTACTCTAAATGTTGCTCATAAAAAAACGCCCCGACGATGACTCATCGGGGCTGCTATTCAGCCACATTCAATTACGTGAAATAAAAGGTCTGAAAGATAGAACATCTTACCTCTGTACCCTACGCCGACAACTGTACAGCAAAGCAGCAGAAAGTGAAAGTAATTTATGTAATTTAGTTTCAAAGATAGGGAAGGAAAAAAATATTCATAATTTTCATGCAGATAAAAAAATCCCCAGTACGAATACCGGGGAGTTATAAAGGTGACTAGCTAGCACTTCCTCAACTATCCAGTTAGTCAGCAGTCCGTTACAGAAGTTCCGCTGCTTTGAGAAAAAACTCAAAAAAATTCTGCGAGTGACGGCAAAGTAAAAGTAACTTATTGTTATGAAATGGTTTTATAAAAATGGCACCTGTTCTGCCACACACCCACCGCAGAACGACCGTTTCACATCACACGTGCCGTGCCGCATCACGAGGGAGCCCTTATCCAGAGATGCAGAATCTCTACATCAGACCTGCCGACAGCCCAATAGAACGCACAAGCTGGTTCACACGACGCCCAGATTGCGCTGCAACTCTCTCAATACCTGCTTGGTGCCGGGCCGGATCCCTCGCCATACGGTAAAGGCCTCAGCAGCCTGCTCGACCAGCATGCCCAATCCATCCATGGTATGGCGCGCGCCATGTTGTTTGGCCCAGCCGATGAAGGCTGTGTCCGTTGCGCCATACATCATGTCGTAGATCGCGATGTCCGGGTGGATGAGGGTTGGCGCCAAAGGTGGCAACTCTCCTTGCAGACTCGCTGAGGTGGAATTGATGATGAGATCGAACGGCCCCACCAGCTGTTCATAGGACTGAGCAGTGATGCTGCCCAGATCCCTGAACTCCACAGCCAGCTGTTCCGCCTTGGCATGGGTACGGTTGACCACGACGATCTCGCCCGGCGCTTCCGCCAGCAGGGGGGCCAGGGCACCACGAGCTGCGCCACCGGCCCCCAGAAGTAGGATCCTGCTACCGGCAAGGTTCACTCCGTGAGCCTTGAGATCGGCGACCAGCCCGGCGCCGTCGGTATTGTCACCCAGCAGCACACCATCATCAGTCAGTTTGATGGTGTTGACCGCTCCCGCCCGCTTGGCCCTGGGGCTCAGCCGCTCCACCAGCCCGAAGGCTTGCTCCTTGAAAGGTACGGTCACGTTGCACCCCTTCCCTCCTTCGGCGAAGAAGTGGTTCAGAGCGCTGGCAAACTCATCGACAGCAGGTTCTGCCAGACCATACTCCAACTCTTGCTGGGTCTGCCTGGCAAACAGGGTATGAATGAAGGGAGATTTGCTGTGGCGCACGGGGTGGCCAAAAACCAGATAACGATCCATCAAGGCGTTCCTTTTGAAGGCAATATCCCGATTTAACGGGTTTTCTCATGAAGGAACAAGCCGAATATCGGCCAATAAGAAGGGGCCATCATGGCCCCTCTGGTCACAACCACTCGCGCGGTTTGAGGTAGTCGCTGTAGAGCAATGCCTCCGGGCTGCCGGCCTCCGGCTGCCAGTCGTACTCCCAGCGCGCCAGCGGCGGCATCGACATCAGAATGGATTCGGTGCGCCCCCCCGTCTGCAGTCCGAACAGGGTCCCGCGGTCGTAGACCAGATTGAACTCCACGTAGCGGCCACGGCGATAAAGCTGGAACGCCCGTTCCCGCTCCCCATAAGCAAGATCCTTGCGTCGCTCGACAATCGGCAAGTAGGCCGCCAGATAACCCTCACCCACTGCACGCATGAAGGCAAAGCAGTCGGCAAAGGGCCAGCGGTTAAGGTCATCGAAGAACAGGCCACCCACCCCGCGCGTTTCGCCCCGATGCTTGAGGAAGAAGTAACGATCGCACCAGGATTTGAACTCGGGATAAATGTCGGTGCCGAACGGCTGACAGAGCTCATGGGAGACCTGGTGCCAATGCCTCACGTCCTCTTCGAACGGATAGAAGGGCGTCAGGTCGAAGCCGCCACCAAACCACCAGATCGGCTCCTCCCCCTCTTTCTCGGCGATGAAGAACCGCACATTCGCATGGCTGGTCGGTACATAGGGATTATGCGGGTGGATCACCAGCGACACCCCCATGGCCTCAAACCTGCGGCCAGCCAGTTCGGGACGATGTGCGGTCGCGGATGCCGGCATGGCATCGCCATAGACATGGGAGAAGTTGACCCCACCTTGCTCGATCACCGCCCCCTGACGCAGCACCCGTGTTCTACCGCCACCACCACCTTCGCGACTCCAGGCATCTTCCACAAAGCGCCCGCATCCATCGGCCTGCTCCAGGCCACGGCAGATATCATCCTGCAATTGCAGCAGGAAGGCTTTTACCTGGGCCACATCCGGTTTGCTCATTTTATCTCCTGTCAGACAGGCATCATGCATGCACTGCCTGCACTTCTCGTATTGTCATGACCTCATCGCACAACCTGCATGAAACAGGGCCGTGCCCAACTCAGGATGGGCGAATGATGGCCCCGGTGCGGGCGTCCTTGATTTCGGACGGGTTGGCTTGCCCCCCGACTTCGCCGGGCAGAATGTAAGCCAGCTGGCTTGCCAGCAGATCGCCAATATCAGCCACCCGGCGAGCGGGTTCCTCACCGGTTAGATTGGCACTGGTGGACACCAGCGGTTTGCCAAATGCCCGGCAAAGCCCTTGCACCTGGGGGTGGCCTGTGACCCGCACCGCCAGGGTCTCGAACTGACCGGTCAACCAGGACGGCGTCGTCGCGCGAGCGGGCATGATCCAGGTGAAGGGACCAGGCCAGCTCGCCTGCACGCGAGCAAGCTGCTCATCGCTGAGCTGGCTCAGGTCGATGTAGTCCTGCAATTGCGCCAGATCTGCCGCGATCAGGATCAATCCCTTCTCCACCGGCCGCTGCTTGATGGCCAGCAGCCGCTGCACGGCGGCTTCGGAATCAGGATCACACCCCAGACCAAACACGGCTTCGGTGGCATAGGCGATAACCCCTTCTCCTTGAAGGGCGGCAACCGCTTGTTCAAATTCATTTGGCATAAGCACATGCGACAGCCACGCTGCCGCCTCTCATCACTGGATTGTATGTTGAACCGACATGACGGCATCGGGGCCATCACTGCTGCGATATGGGCTATATCCCTGCTCCTCTTCAGTCATGCATTTCGGCTCAGACGCTTGCGTGCATCAGTGAACCGAACAACCGCAGGGAGCTTGAGATGGCGATCAGGAGCAGGGCGACTTGGGCGATGCGCATCGGCTCACAACCTCACTCTGACCAGCAATCCGCCTGCCTGATCACGGGCGGCGAGATTATACCCGCTCAATCTGGTGGGAGCATTTCTTTTGCGGGCAGACCCAGCGCAGGTTTCCCCGCACCTTCTTCTCGATCATGATGCCCCAGCCACACTCGGGACAGGACATGGGAACCGGCTTGTCATTCACCACATACTTGCAGTGAGGATAGGCGTCACACGAGTAGAACTGTTTGCCATAACGGGACGTGCGGCTCACCAGATGACCTTTGCCACACTCCGGACAAAGGATTTGGGTATCGTCACTCTCCTGAAGGGACTCGATATGCTGACAGGCCGGGTACTGGGTACATCCCACAAACAGACCGTAACGACCCTTCTTGATGGCAAGTGGATGGCCACAATCCGGACAGGACGACCCCTCGAGCACTTTCTCTATATCGCGGCCAGAGGGGGTGAGGGAGCGAATGTAATCGCAAGCGGGATAGGCTGAACAACCAAGGAAGGGACCGTGCTTGCCCTGGCGGATCACCAGTTCAGCACCACACTGCGGGCACGGCTCGCGCTCGAAGGCATGTTCGTGGGCAGAGAAGAGGTGGTGATCGATCTTTGACATGGGCCGCGCCTTGAAATCCAGATGGCCTGAATTCTACCAGCGCGGCACCGGGCTGTCAGTGGATGACGCCGTCCGACTCGTCAAACACCAGCTCTTCCATCTGCTGGTAGGCGTTTTCGCTGCCTGGCACATTGAACAGCACCATCATGACGACCCACTTCAGATCGTCCAGCTCGATGTCCGGCTTGTCCAGCTCGAGCAACCGTTCGATGCAGATTTCACGGGTTTCGGCATTCAGCACTTGCGCCTGCTCCAGGAACAGCAGAAAACCGCGACATTCAGTACTGAGGCGAACCAGCTCCTGCGGCGCATAGATCCGCATAGAGCCCTGCTGGCTTGCGGTGACATAGACTTCCCGCTCGCTGTCGTGCAGGTTGGCCAGTCGCTCCAGCCAGTTGAGCGCTTTCTCGATCTCGTCCTTGTCGAAACCGGCCCGGCTCAGTTCGTCGGTGAGTTCATCCTGCTCGACCATCACATCTGCATCGCTGTGGATGTAGGTCTCGAAAAGGTACATCAATACATCAAACATGATTCGCCCTCCTCGCTCTGACGTATCCACCGGCTACCGCCATCACTGCACCAACCAGCTCCAGCTCTACCAACCTGCCCAGTACGACATCGACAGGAAGCCGGGCCCGTTCGGCAACGGTATCCACGCTCGTGGTCTCATAATCTACGTTATCCAACAAATCGGCATAAGGCAATTCGCTATTATGCTGCGCCTCGGAAGAACCGTTGGCGGGTCCGGGGGGCAAGACCAGCCTTGGAAACTCTTCCAGGATATCGGCGGCATTCAAGACCAGCTTGGCACCCTGTTGAAGCAGACGGTTGCACCCTGCTGCCTGTGCATTTTGCGGGGCGCCGGGAACGGCAAAGACCTCGCGGCCCTGCTCCAGCGCATAACGGGCCGTGATGAGCGAACCACTCTGTTCTGCCGCTTCCACCACCAGTGTCCCCAGCGACAGACCACTGATGATACGGTTGCGGCGAGGGAAGTGTTCAGCCAGGGGGCCTTGCTGGGGCGCCAACTCGGAAACAAGCAGACCTTCCTGCTCGAGGATCTGCATCGCCAACCCCTGATGACGCTTGGGGTAGAGACAATCCAGACCGGATCCCAGCACCGCCAGGGTGATTCCGCCCGATGCCAGCGCCTGCTGATGGCAGACGCCATCGATGCCCAACGCGAGGCCGGAGGTGATCGCCAGACCACAGCCCACCAACTCGGCACACAAGCGTGTCGCATTGTCTTTGCCGGCATAGGTGGGGTGGCGGGTACCCACCATCGCCAACTGTGGCAGGGAGAGGGATGAGACGTTCCCGCGGCAGTAGAGCAAGAGCGGGGCACCGGGGATCTCTTTGAGCAGGGCAGGATATGCGGGGTCATCGGGACAGAGGAGGTGATTGCCGGGCTCGGCGGCCCAGCTCAATCCCTGCTCCACGACAGGAAGAGGCCATCTCATCTGCTGAATCTGGGCACTCTGCAGACCAAGAGCTCGCAGGGCGCCATCGTCTGAGTCAAACAGAGTTGTGATGTCACCACCCACATGCGCCAACAGGCGAGCGGCGGTGACCGGGCCTATGCCTGTAACGGCATCCAGCGTCAGCCATAGCGACAACCGCTCCAGTGGCAAGGACACGTCAGAAATTACTGACCTGATAACCAGAGCCGACCAGATCCTGACTCTGCAGGATAAGACCGTAACTCAATTTGTCGTAGACCTTGAACAGCATGACTCTGGCAACGGCCTCGGCAGGCAACGATGACTTGCCGGCAGAATAGAACGCCTTGTCATAGACGGATGAATATTCCCGGTATGACACCTTGCCATTCTTGTCCACCATCTCGGCTCCCGGGCGCAGGATCTCGAGCACATCGCCCGGGGCCACCTGATCACGCTCCCCCTTGTTGATGAGTACCACATCAAACTTGCCCCCACCATGTACCTTGCTCGGCAGCTCGATCACATAGCCGGGGGAAATGGAAGGTGCCGCCTTTGGCATGAACACGGCAGAGATGCTCTCCTGCGACGGCAGCGGCATCACCTTGTCGCCCTGATACACCTCACGCCGGTTATGGGTCAGCGTCACTTTGGTGGTGTCGTGGGCAAGGTACTCCTCTGCCCGCACCGTGCCGACAAAAATTGCCTCCTGACCGAGCGACTCGCCGGTGTGCTTGTCCTTGTATGCCACCCCCGGGCGATAGAGGCCATAACTCTGGCCCGGGTTCAGGGCTCCTTTCACATAGAGAATGTCGCCCTCCAGCATCCCGACATGCTTGTCATTGTTGCCGAGCACATAGGGCAGGTCCTTGCTCTGCTGGCTGTTGGCCAGAATGTGGTCGGTCTGCAGGAAGGGCGCTATCTCGCTCAGAGGCAGGGTCGGTATGGGATTGGCCTTGTTTTCATAGCGGTTCTTGGGTGAGAGACGGATGACCTGCTTGCCCCCCTGATTGGCTTTGCCGAGCCGAGGCTCACCATTTACCCAGCTCAGGTGCAGCACGTCACCGGGATAGATCCAGTGGGGATTGGCGATCTGCGGATTGATGTTCCAGAGGCGTGGCCAGAGCCAGGGTTCGGCCAGATACTGGCCCGAGATATCCCAGAGGGTGTCCCCTTTTTGCACCACATAAGTCTCGGGGTAACCGGATTTGAGCGTCAACTGCTGTGCCATGGCGCCACCGGCCAGGGCTGTCGCCAGGCAGGCGACGACGATTTGCTTCAGATACATAACACTCCCTGTTACTTCTGCACGCAAAGTGTTGCTGTTTTTTGTCGGCGTAAATGACTAGAATTACGTCAATATTGACTGCGTTTATATGAAACTAAAGAAAAATTATGGCCATTCTAGATGTATTGCGTTTCCCCGATGAGCGTCTGCGCACAGTCGCGGCCCCTGTCGAAGCCTTTACACCCGAGTTACAACACATTGTAGATGATATGTTCGAAACCATGTACGCGGAGGAAGGCATCGGCCTGGCCGCGACCCAGGTCGACATTCATCAGCGCATCATCGTCATCGATGTCTCCGAGAACCGCGAAGAACAGCTGGTGTTGATCAACCCGGAGATCCTGGAGCAGTCCGGCAGCACCGGCATCGAAGAGGGCTGCCTCTCCGTGCCCGGCAACCGTGCTCTGGTTCCGCGCGCCGAGTGGGTCAAGGTCAGGGCGCAAGATCGCCACGGCAACACCTTCGAGCTGGAAGCGGACGATCTGCTCGCCATCTGCATACAACATGAGATGGATCATCTGGTCGGCAAGCTGTTTGTGGATTACTTGTCCCCGCTCAAGCGCCAGCGCATTCGTCAGAAGCTGGAAAAGATGGCCCGTGAAGATCGCAAAGTCCTCTGAGGATACGCTCCATTGAACAAGCTGAAACTGATTTTTGCCGGTACCCCCGACTTCGCCGCCCGTCATCTGGCGGCGTTGTTGTCTTCCGGCCACGAGGTCGTCGCCGTTTATACCCAGCCGGACAAGCCCGCCGGTCGCGGCCAGAAGCTCACCGCCAGCCCGGTCAAGGAGCTGGCGCTGGCCCACGATCTGCCGGTCTACCAGCCTGCCTCCCTGCGCAATGAAGCGGCGCAGACCGAACTGGCCGCTCTGGGTGCCGATCTGATGGTCGTCGTGGCTTATGGCCTGATCCTCCCCAAGGCGGTGCTTGATACGCCGCGTCTGGGCTGCATCAACGTCCACGGCTCCCTGCTGCCGCGCTGGCGCGGTGCCGCCCCGATTCAACGCTCCATCTGGGCGGGGGATGCCGAAACCGGCGTCACCATCATGCAGATGGACGTGGGGCTGGATACCGGCGCCATGATCCGCAAGGTAACCTGCCCCATCGCCAGTGATGAGACCTCTGCCAGCCTCTATGACAAGCTGGCCGGTCTGGGCCCGCAGGCACTGGTCGATACCCTGGACGCCATGGCTGCCGGCGACACCGCTGCCGAGCCCCAGGACGATGCGCTGGCCAACTACGCCGAGAAGCTCTCCAAGGAAGAGGCCCGCATCGACTGGTCGATGGACGCCGTTGCCATCGAACGCTGCATCCGAGCCTTCAACCCCTGGCCCATCAGCTGGTTCGACGTCGCCGGACAGACCGTCAAGGTGTGGCAGGCCGAGGTCGTCGCACAGGATCACGGCCAGGCAGCCGGCACCCTGCTCAAGGCCGACAAGCAGGGGATCGAGGTTGCCACCGGTCAGGGCGTGCTGCGCCTGCTGACCCTGCAACCTCCCGGCAAGAAGGCCATGTCCGTTTCGGATCTGCTCAACTCTCGCCGCGACTGGTTTGAACCTGGCACGCAACTGATTTGATCTGGATTGAATTGACACAAGCGGGGCCCTGGCCCCGACTTGTGCATCTAAGGTAACGCTATGAAAACACGCGCACAGGCTGCTCTCGTCATTCAACAGGTGCTGGATCAGGGTCAATCTCTCTCCGCCGTTCTGCCTGCTGCCCAGGAGAAGGTCGCCCCTCGCGATCGCGCCCTCCTGCAAGAACTCTGCTACGGCACCCTGCGCTGGCTGCCCCGTCTCGATGCGGCGGTCAGCGAGATGATGGACAAGCCGCTCAAGAACAAGAGCCGCATCTTCCACTACCTCATCCTGGTCGGTCTCTACCAGCTCATCTATACCCGCATTCCGGCTCACGCCGCCGTGGCCGAGACCGTCAACGCCGTCAAGCTGCTCAAGGGTTCTTCTCTGCGCGGTCTCATCAACGGCGTACTGCGCAACTTCCAGCGCAGCGCCGAAGTGATCCTGCTGCGCATCGACCGCGTTCCCAGCGTCCGCCTCGGCCACCCCGAATGGCTCACCAAGCGCCTGCGTCAGGCCTATCCCGATGACTGGGAGTTCATCATGGAGGCCAACAACCAGCGCCCGCCCATGTGGATCCGCAACAACAGCCAGCGCCAGAGCCGCGAGGCCATGCTGGCCCGCATGAGCGAGGCGGGCATCCCGGCCATGGCCGGTGTGGAAGGGGAAGATTGCATCCTGCTGGAGCGCCCCTGCGACGTGACCAAGCTGCCCGGCTTCGAGCAGGGTGACTGCTCGGTGCAGGACGGTGCCGCCCAGCAGGCCGCCGCCCTGCTCGATCCCCAGCCGGGCGAGTGGGTGCTGGACGCCTGCGCCGCCCCCGGCGGCAAAACCGCCCACCTGCTGGAACGCCAGCCGGCCCTTGCCGGCGTGGTTGCCGTCGACGCTGATGACAACCGCCTCAAGCGGGTGCAGGAGAACCTGGATCGTATCGGCCTTCAGGCCCAAGTCATCCACGGTGATGCCAGCACGCCGGATCTGTGGTGGCCACAGGGGCAGTTCGACCGCATCCTGCTGGATGCCCCCTGCTCCGCCACCGGCGTCATCCGCCGTCACCCCGACATCAAGTGGTTGCGCCGGGATCAGGACATCCGCGAACTGGCCGAGCTGCAACGCCGCATTCTCGATGCCCTCTGGGGCAAGCTGAAGCAGGGCGGCACTCTGCTCTACGCCACCTGCTCCGTGTTGCCGGAAGAGAACCGGGAGCAGATCCGCGCCTTCCTGGCCGATACCCCGGATGCCCGCCTGGTGCCGTTGCATGCAGAAGACACCCCGGCCTGTCCGGGTCGCCAGTTCCTGCCCGGCGAGGCGGAGATGGACGGCTTCTACTATGCCAAGCTCATCAAGCTGTAGGCCGAACCGGCGGATGGCAGGCCCGGTGACGGGCCGCCTCATTACGAAGCAACAACCTTGAGTAAGATGGCCTTATGAAAATCATCATTCTGGGCGCGGGTCAGGTGGGTGGCACCCTGGCCGAGAATCTCGCCGGCGAGAACAACGACATCACCATCGTCGACACCGACAGCGAGCGCCTGCGCGAACTGCAGGACAAATTCGACCTGCGGGTGGTGAACGGCCACGGCGCCCATCCCAGGGTGCTGCGCGAAGCCGGCGCCCAGGATGCCGACATGCTGGTCGCCGTCACCAACAGCGACGAGACCAACATGGTCGCCTGCCAGGTCGCCTACTCCCTGTTCAACACCCCGAACAAGGTGGCGCGCATTCGCTCCCCCGCCTATTTGGTGGAGCGGGATCGCCTGTTCCTGCCCGAATCCGTCCCCGTGGACCACCTGATCGCCCCCGAGCAGCTGGTGACCGACTACGTGCGTCGCCTGATCGAGTATCCGGGGGCGTTGCAGGTGGTGGATTTTGCCGACGGCAAGGTGGGCCTAGTGGCGGTCAAGGCCTATTACGGCGGCCCCCTGGTGGGCAATGCGCTCTCCACCCTGCGGGAACACATGCCCAACATCGAAACTCGGGTCGCCGCCATCTTCCGCCAGGGGCGCTCCATCCGCCCCCAGGGCACCACCATCATCGAAGCCGATGACGAGGTGTTCTTTGTGGCCGCAGCGGGCCATATCCGCGCCGTGATGTCGGAACTGCAACGCCTCGAGAGCCCCTACCGGCGCATCATGATCGTCGGCGGCGGCAACATAGGCGCCGGCCTCGCCCGCCAGCTCGAGAAGCGCTACAGCGTCAAGCTCATCGAGCGCAACCAGAAGCGGGCGGAGCAGCTCTCCGAACACCTGGAACACACCATCGTCTTCTGCGGCGATGCGGCGGATCAGGAGCTGCTGGCGGAGGAGCACATCGACCAGATCGACGTCTTCATCGCGGTGACCAACGAGGATGAGGCCAACATCATGTCGGCCCTGCTCGCCAAGAAGATGGGGGCCAAGAAGACCATGGTGCTGATCCAGCGCGGCGCCTACGTGGACCTGGTACAGGGCGGCTCCATCGACATCGCCATTTCCCCCCAGCAGGCCACCATCTCGGCCCTGCTGACCCATGTGCGCCGTGCCGACATCGCCAACGTCTACAGCCTGCGCCGCGGGGCGGCCGAAGCCATCGAGGCGATCGCCCACGGGGACGAGAACACCTCCAAGGTGGTGGGCAAGACGGTGGGCGAGCTCAAGCTGCCCCCGGGCACCACCATAGGCGCAGTGGTGCGCGGTGATGAGGTGCTGATCGCCCACGATCGCACCCAGATACAGCAGGATGACCACGTGGTGATGTTCCTGGTGGACAAGAAGTACATCCCGGAAGTGGAGCGTCTGTTCCAGCCCAGTCCCTTCTTCCTGTAAGCCGGCCATGTCTCTGGCAACGGTATCCGGACCCGGCCCCTTTTCTCAGGAAAGGTCCGGGTCTTTTTTCAATCAACGACCAGGTTATCTTGCATGATCAAGCTGCATCCCATCGTCTTCACGCTCGGGCTGGTACTCTCCAAGCTGGCGCTCTTCATGTGGCTGCCCACCCTGCTGGCCCTGCTGACCGGTTCGGAAGGTTTCGTCGAATTTCTCAAGTCGGTCTTGATCACCCACGGTGCCGCCCTGCTCTGCCTCCATTACGGTCGCAAGGCAGAGTTTCACCTCGGCGTGCGGGAGATGTTCCTGCTCACCACCTCGGTCTGGGTGGTCGCCTGCGTCTTCGGGGCCCTGCCCTTCGTCTTCATCACCCATATCGACTTTGCCGACGCCTACTTCGAGACCATGTCGGGGGTCACCACCACGGGATCCACCGTGCTGTCGGGGCTGGACGGCATGGCCCACAGCATCCTGCTGTGGCGATCCATCCTGCAGTGGCTGGGCGGGGTCGGCTTCATCGTGATGGCGGTGGCGGTGCTGCCCTACCTCAACGTCGGTGGCATGAAGCTGTTCCAGACCGAGAGCTCGGATTGGTCCGACAAGAGCGCCCCCCGCGCCAAAACGGTGGCCAACAACATAGTGCTGGTCTATCTGGTACTCTCCATGCTCTGCTTCCTCGCCTACTGGGTGAGTGGCATGAACCTGTTCGAAGCGGTCAACCACGCCATGACGACCCTCAGCACCGGCGGCTACTCCACCTCCGATCAATCCATGTCCCACTTCTCCCACGCGGCGCACTGGATAGGCACCCTCTTCATGTTCCTCGGTGGCCTGCCCTTCCTGCTCTATGTGCAGGCCCTCTCCCGCCGTGACAACAGCCTGTTCAAGGATGCCCAGGTGCAGGGCTTCTTCTGGCTGATCGTCTGGGTGACCCTGGTCGTCACCTTCTATCTCTGGGTGAGAGACATCTACGGCTTCATGGATGCCTTGCGCATCAGCAGCTTCAATATCGTCTCCGTGCTCACCACCACGGGTTTCGGACTCGGCGACTTCGGCACCTGGGGCCCGCTCACCACCATTATCTTCATCATCCTGCTGGCACTCGGCGCCTGCTCCGGCTCCACCTCGGGCGGGCTCAAGATCTTCCGGGTCCAGGTGGCCTTCGCCCTGTTCAAGAAACAGATGCGCCAGCTGATGCACCCCTCCGCCGTGTTTCCCCAGAAGTACAACGGCCGTCCGGTCAACGACGCCATCATCCGCTCCCTGATCTCCTTCGTGCTGGTCTACTTCGCCATCATCCTGCTCATCGCCGCCCTGCTCGCCGCCATCGGGCTGGACCCCCTGACCGCCATCTCGGGCTCCATCACCGCCGTGGCCAACGTGGGCCCGGGCATGGGGCCTGTCATCGGTCCCAGCACCAACTTCGCCAGTCTGCCGGATGCGGCCAAGTGGATACTGTCGTTCGGCATGCTGCTGGGACGCCTCGAGATCCTGACGGTGGCGGTGCTCTTCTTCCCCTCCTTCTGGAAGCAATAAGCAGCCGTCCAGGCTGTTGCATGAAACGAAAAGGGCAGCCAATGGCTGCCCTTTTCGTTGTCCCGGCGAATGACGACTCCCCTCAGTCCGCCGACTCCTCCCGCTCCAGCGCCCGGTCCACCAGCGCGTCCGGCAAGGGCTTGGTCACCTCGACCCCCAGCTCGCGAAAGCGCTCGGCCTGGGCGATCAGGTTGCCACGACCGTTGACCAGCCGCCCCATCGCCTTGTCGTAGCTCTCCTGCGCCTTGTGCAGGCTGCCCCCCATCTGCTGCATCTCCTCCACGAACAGCCGCAGCTTCTCGTAGAGGCGGCCGGCCCGCTCCGCTATCTGGCGCGAGTTCTGGTTCTGCCGCTCGTAGCGCCACAGGTTCTCTATGGTGCGCAGCGCCACCATCAGGTTGGTAGGGCTCACCAGCAGGATGTTGTGTTCCAGCCCGTAGCGCACCAGGGAAGGGTCCGCTTCCAGGGCAGCGAGGAAGGCAGGCTCCACCGCCACGAACATCAGCACATAGTCCAGGGTGCGCACCCCGGGCAACTGCTGGTAATCCTTGCGGCCCAGCTCGCGGATATGGTTGCGCACCGAGGCGACGTGCTCCTTGAGCGCCACCGCCTTCTCCAGATCGTCAGCGGCGTTGTACCAGCGCTCATAGGCGGTCAGCGACACCTTGGCGTCGATGATGATGTCCTTTTCCTGGGGCAGGTGGACGATGACGTCGGGCTGGTAGCGCTTGCCCTTGTCCACCTCGATGTTGACCTGGGTGTGGTACTCATGCCCCTCGCGCAGGCCGCACTCGGAGAGGATCCGCGCCAGCACCACCTCCCCCCAGTTGCCCTGCTGCTTGCTGTCGCCCTTGAGGGCCCGGGTCAGCGCCGCCGCCTCTTCGGTCATGCGGGCGTTGAGCTCGGCAAGGCGCTCCAGCTCGAACTTGAGGTTGTGGCGCTGGGCCGTCTCCTGGGCGTGGGTCTCTCCCACCTGGCGGCGAAAGCCCTCGAGCTGCTCCTTGAGTGGAGTGAGCAGGAGATCCATGCTGTTCTGATTCAGTTCGCGGAAGTTTCCAGCATTTTGTTCAAAGATACGATTGGCGAGGTTCTCGAACTGCTGGCTGAGGCGCTGTTCAGCCTCTTGCTGCAACTGCAACTTCTCGGCGCTGGCGATGCGCTCGCTGCGCAGGGTCGCCTCGGCTTCCTTGAGACGGGCGGTGAGCTTGAGCAGCAGGGTCTGCTGCTGATCCAGCTTCTGCTGAGCCAGCATCTTCTCGTCCTGCAGCGCGTCCCAGCGGTCCTGCAACCCCTGATAACGCTCCTCCAGCAGCAGCGCCTCTTCACGGCCGCTGCGTCGCCCCCACCACCAGCCGAACAGCAGCGCCAGCCCACCAACCAGCATGGCAGGCCACCAGGTCAGCAGCGGGGTCATCGACGCCCCCGCTGGCGCAGGAAGAGTTCGAGATAGCGGTTGAGCAGCAACCAGATCAGCACATAGAGCAGATAGGCCGCCAGCACCACCCACTTGTGGCTGTTGACCCCGGTATCCAGTTCACTGAACTCGATACCCTTGAGATGGCAGTAGGCCCACATCAGCAGGGGGAAGACATAGAGCAGAGAAGCACGCCACAGAAATAGCCACATGAGTTCATTCAATCCCGCAAAAAGACCCGCCTAGCTTACACAAGGGCAACCCGGCTTGCGATCCTGCCCGCCGCTATTCTCTGGCTTGCCGGCCTAAAACTGGATAAAATTAACCCCTAATAGGTATAGAGGTGGGCATGACGCATTTTTTCTGTCGCTGGCTGGCACACGCATGGGGGAGCCCCCGCAGACCCGAGGTGGTCTGCCATGAGGCACGCCCGCCCTGGGCCATCGACGAGTCCCAGTTCCTCACCCTCTGCACCCGTTGTGGCGACTGCTTCAAGGCGTGTCCCAACGGCCTCATCAAGCCCGCCGATCGCCCCGAATATGACGGCAGCCCCATCGCCGGTACCCCAGTGCTGGATCTCGCCTGTGGCCAGTGCAGCTATTGCGGCAGCTGCGCCAGAGCCTGCCCCACGGGCGCACTGGATCTCTGCCTCGGCCGTCAGGTGCAGACCCGGGTCAGGATAGAGGCGAGCTGCCAGGCCCGTCAGGGCTACTACTGCCTGCTGTGTGAAGATGCCTGCCCCCAGCAGGCGATCAAGGTCGGCAGCGAGGGAGTAACCGTCAACATGGCCGCCTGCGATGGCTGCGGCGCTTGCGGCCTCGCCTGTCTGCACGGTGCCATCACCCTTGTGCCCCAGCTCTGACCGCTGGCAATGACAGAGGGGCCCGCAGGCCCCTCTGTCATTCACCGTGGCATCATGCCATGGTCAGAATATTATCCTGCTCTATGCCGAGAAGGTGGCACAGACGAGTGGGATCCCGCACCGCATCCGCCAAAGTGTACTCCCCCAGTACCTCCAGGAAGGCGTGCATGGCGCGGCGTAGAATGCCCTGGATGCGGCAGCCCCCGGAGAGACGGCAGTTTTCGCGCTTGCAGTCCACCGGGCAGAGCACGTGCTCCATGTCCATCACCACATCGCGCAGGTTGATGGAGACGGCGGCACGGCCGAGGCGGATGCCCCCATGCTTGCCACGCACCGTCTCGATGTAACCCTTGATGCCGAGCTGATGCACTATCTTGACCACGTGATTGCGGGAGATGGCGAAGGTGTCGGCCACTTCCGTGATGGTCGACAGGCGATCACCGGGCTGGATGGCCAGGAAGGTCAGGGTACGCAGGGCGTAGTCGGTAAATCGTGTCAGTTGCATGGTCGCACTTGCCTCTTACTACAAGCCAGAAATCAGGACGACAGCCGGTGGCCAAAGAGGGGGTCTGCACATGCGTGTGCACGGGATGGGCTTCTTCGACCGAGTCGTGAAGTCACAAGGGTAAGAGCAGCCCGGGCGGGTGTCGACGAAGATGTACATAAATCGACACTTTCTTTGATTGATCGCAAACTTGCCGCCTCAGCGAGGGGTTTTGGCGGTTTCCGTCGACAAACCCCCACCTCCTCTGCCATCGCCGGAGCCGTTGTCCGGCGAGTTCAGTGGGGCTGTTTCAGCCAGTTGCGCAGCGCCTGGGAGGGGATGGAGCTCTCGGAAGCCACCGCGAAGGCGCCCCAGTCTACGGCGCACTGCAACGCATCGGCCATGGCCATGCCCCGCGCAAGACCGTGGATGAGGCCGCCCGCGAAGGCATCCCCCGCCCCCGTGGTATCCACCACGGAGACCGGTCGCGCCGCCACCCTGACCTGCTCCTCCCCGTGAATGGCCACGGCGCCCGCCTTGCCCTCGGTCAGCACCAGCCATTCGAGCTGATCCCCCGCGAGCTGGCGGGCATGCTGCCAGGGGTCGCTCACCTCGCCGAGATCGGAGCGGGAGGCCACCAGCACGTGGCAGGGGCGGCGGGCCTGCCCCCCCTTGGGATACTGGGCCACCACGAAACTCTTGGCGAGCATCTGGCGCATGTAGCCCACGATGGCGGTGCCCGGATAGTTCACATAGAGACAGTCCACCCCTTCGGTCGGCAGATCCCCCGGCAGATCCGGACGACGTGGGCGCCTGAGGATGGTGCGCTCACCGGTGGCGTCCACCAGCACCAGCAGCTCGCCGGTCTCGCCGCCAAAGCGTTCCACATGGCTGCAATCCAGGCCGTATGAGGCCGCCTGCTCCAGCAGCCAGTCACCGGTGTCGTCCAGTCCGACCCGGGAGGCGATGATCACCTCGTGCCCCGCCCACACCAATCCGATGCCGGTATTGGCGGCGCCGCCGCCGAGCCTGCGCCCCTGATCCACGTATTGCAGCCGCGCCCCCGCCACCAGGGGTTCGGCCAGGGAGAGCACATGATCACAGTTGAGATTGGCGAGCAGCAGGATGCGGGACATGGAAACCTCGGCGGGAGGAGGCCGGCCCCCCGGGGTGCCGGCACAGAAACGGAAGCGGGATCAGTAGACGGGCAGCTCCACCCCTGACAACAGCTCGTCGATGCGCGCCTGGGTCGGCTGCTGCATCACGTTCTGGATCATCTCCTTGGTGAGATGGGGGGAGAAGGAGCTGATGAAGTCATACATGTAGTTCTGCAAGAGGATGCTCTTGCTGAAGCAGATCTGGGCCGGGCAAGGCTCGAACAGGTGCTCCAGATTGATGGCCACGAGGCCGGGGGCATCGCTATCGTTGGCAACCAGGGAGGAGATGATGCCGATACCAAAGCCCAGTTCCACGTAGCGCTTGATGACGCCGGCATCCATCACCGTCATGTAGTAGTTGGGGGTGAGGCCGGCAGCCTGGAACACCTTGTCCTGCACCTGACGCCCGGTGGCGCCGCTCTCGTAGCTCAGGATGGGATACTGGCAGAGCTGCTCCAGGGTCGGCTTCTTCACCTTGGCCAGGGGGTGCTCCTGGGGCACCACCAGGGAGAGGGTCCAGAGGTAGGCGGGCAGCGCGATCAGCTCCTTGTCGAAGCCTATCTCGTGGGCCACGATGGAAAAATCCGAGTATCCCTTGCTGATCTGTTCCTTGGTGGCGGACATCACAGGATGCAGGTGGAATGAGATCTTGGGGTACTTTTTGGTGAAGTAGGTGACGCTTTTCGGCAGCAGGTAGCGGGCGATGGTGTGGGTGGTGTGGATGTTGAGGGTGCCCACGGTCGGATCCAGGTACTCCCGGGAGATGGCCTTGATCTTGCTCTCGATATTGAGCATGGCCTCGGCACACTTGATGATCTCCTCCCCCACCGGGGTAATCCGGTGCAGGTGCTTGCCGCGGCGCTCGAAGATGCGCACCCCCAGCTCGCTCTCCAGCAAGCCGATCTGCTTGCTCACCCCAGGCTGGCTGGTATAGAGCGCATCGGAGGCAACGGAGACGTTGAGATTGTGGTCCCGCACCGCGATCAGATACTTCAACTGCTGTAGTTTCAAGGTTGCCCCCTCACAGACTGACGCGGCGCTCGTCGATGGACTAGGCCGCCAAAAATGGCGGCCAGTGTATCATCCGGACTGGGCATATCGCCGCTTGATCCTTCATTTTGCTACAAAATCTAGCATCAGCGCGGTGGATATGACAAACGGGGTTCAGCGCGCGTCGGCCCCGATCGGCAGGATGCCGAGGAACTGCAGCAGCCACTGCATCATGGTGGCGGAATCCACCTCCCCTTCCAGGGAAGAGAGACTGCTCTGGTAATGCGCATCGGGCAGCCTGTCCCGTCGCCGCTCGATCAGGGCCCGGTTGTACGCCACCGAGAATTCCGGGTGCCCCTGGATGGCGACGATGTGATCCCCCTGCAGGAACATGAAGTTGGGGCAGAAGTCGTTGCCCGCGAGCAGGGTCGCCCCCGGCGGAAGCTGCTCCACCTGATCCTGGTGGCTTGCCAGGATGCGGATGGTGTCCAGCCCCGGCGCCATCCAGGGTTTTGTCGTCTGCATGGCATGGACCGACACCCCCAGCCCCCACCCCTTGGTGGACTTCATCACCTCCCCTCCCAGCGCCTGGGCGATCACCTGATGGCCGAAGCAGACCCCGGCCAGCTTGACGTTGGCATCGTGGGCCCGGCGGATCCAGTCGCGCAGCGCCAGGATCCAGGGGATGTCGCTGTAGGCATCGTGACGCGAGCCGGTGATGAGCCAGGCATCGCATTCGGTCAGATCCGGGGGCAGATCGCCGTCGAGGGCGGACCAGACCCGAAATTCCAGCTCGGGGGCCAACGCCCGGAAACCCTTGATAAACATCTCGGAGTAAACGGGACCAAAATCCCCCACCAAATCGGGGTCCAGCCGGTCACAATCGAGAATACCCAGTCGCATCTGTTACTCCTTGACAGAAGCGCCCCCGCAGACCGGCGGCCTGCGGGGGCAAGAGATTAAAGCCATGGCAGCGAGCCGGTGGCTCACTTCATGGTCGGCATGGAAAACTCGGCGCCGGCGCGCAGGCTCTGGGGCCAGCGGGCGGTCACCGTCTTCATCCGGGTGTAGAAGCGCACCCCATCCGGCCCGTGCATGTTGAGCGGCCCGAAGATGGACCGTTTCCAGCCACCGAAGCTGTGAAACGCCATGGGCACCGGAATGGGAACGTTCACCCCTACCATACCGACCTGAACCCGCGTGGTGAAGTCCCTTGCCGTATCTCCGTCACCGGTGAAGATGGCGGTGCCGTTGCCGTACTCGTGTTCGTTGATGAGGCGCAGGGCCGTCTCGTAGTCCGGGGCCCGCACGATGGCGAGTACGGGACCGAAGATCTCCTCCCGGTAGATGCGCATCTCGGGGCCGACCCGATCGAACAGGCTGCCCCCGATGAAGTAGCCCTCGCCATGGCTCAGGCCCCGGCCATCCACCACCAGCTCGGCCCCCTCGGCCACCCCCTGATCCACGTAGCCGCGCACCTTGGCCAGGTGTTCCCGGCTGATGAGGGGCCCCATCTCGTTCTCCGGGCTCTGGCCGAGGCCGGGGCCGACCCGCAGGGCAGCCACCAGGGGAGAGAGCTTCGCCACCAGGGCATCGGCGGTCTCGTCACCCACCACCACGGCCACCGAGATCGCCATGCAACGCTCGCCCGCTGCGCCATAGGCGGCCCCCATCAGGGCGGAAACCGCCTGATCCAGATTGGCATCCGGCATGACCACCATGTGGTTCTTGGCGCCGCCCAGGGCCTGCACCCGCTTGCCGTGGGCCGAGGCGGTGGCATAGATGTACTGGGCGATGGGGGTGGAGCCGACAAACGACACGGCACCGACCCGCGGGTCGGTCAGCAGCACGTCCACCACCTCCTTGTCGCCGTTGACCACATTGAGCACCCCGTCCGGCAGGCCCGCCTGCTTGAGCAGTTCGGCCATGCGCAGAGAGAGGGACGGATCCTTCTCCGAGGGCTTGAGGATGAAGGTGTTGCCGCAGGCCAGGGCCACCGGGAACATCCAGAGCGGCACCATGGCCGGGAAGTTGAACGGGGTGATGCCGGCGCATACCCCCACCGGCTGCATCATGGAGTGGCTGTCCACCCCGCGGCCCACGTTGAGGGAGTGCTCCCCCTTGAGCAGATGGGGAATGCCGCAGGCAAACTCCACCACCTCCAGCCCCCGGGTCAGCTCCCCCTGGGCGTCGGAGAAGACCTTGCCGTGCTCGCGGCTGATGAGCTGGGCCAGCTCATCCCTGTGCTGCTCCATCAGCTCCTTGAAGCGAAACAGCACCCGGGCCCGCACCAGCGGCGGGGTCTGGGACCACTCCCCAAAGGCGCGCTCGGCGCAGGCAATCGCCTCGGCACACTCATCGGCCGTGCTGAGAACGACGGAGCCCTGCTGCTGGCCGGTGGCCGGATTGAAGATGGCACCGAAACGCTCGCTGCGACTCTCGGTCGTCTCGCCGTCGATGAAGTTGTCGATCCTGTAACTCATAAATCCTCCGTGATGGGTCATCCGTCCTCCCCTCGCCGCGCCGGGGCAGCACAGGGGGATGACGCCCGGGACGAGCGCCATCCTGTGTGATGTGGGGGTCAGTCCTGGGCCTGCAGGGCGTCCTGCAGCAGGGTGAAGAGATCGTCGATCTGGCTGCGCTCGATGATGAGGGGCGGCGAAAGGGCGATGATGTCGCCGGTCACCCGGATCAGCGCCCCCTTCTCGAAACAGCGCACGAACACCTCGTAGGCCCGCTTGCCCGGCGCATCGGGCATGGGTTCGAGCTCAATGCCCGCCACCAGGCCGTAGTTGCGCACGTCTTTCACGTGCTTGCAGCCCTTGAGGGAATGGGCCGCCTCCTCCCAGTAGCCCGCCAGCTCGGCCGCCCGGGTCAGCAGATTTTCGTTGCGATAGATCTCGAGGGTCGCCAGACCCGCCGCCGCCGCCACCGGGTGGCCCGAGTAGGTGTAGCCGTGGAACAGCTCGATGGCCCCCTTGCCCGCCGCCATCATGTCGTCATAGATATGGTTTTGCACCAGCACGGCCCCCATGGGGATGGCGCCGTTGGTGAGCCCCTTGGCGCAGGTGATCATGTCGGGGATGACGTCGAACTCCTGGGCGGCGAAGGGGGAGCCGAGGCGGCCGAAACCGGTGATCACCTCGTCAAAAATCAGCAGGATGCCGTGTTTGGTACAGATCTCCCGCAGCCGCTTGAGATAGCCCTTGGGGGGCATGATGACCCCGGTGCTGCCGGCGATGGGCTCGACGATGACCGCCGCGATGTTGCTGGCGTCGTGCAGGAAGACAATCTTCTCCAGTTCATCGGCCAGGGTGAGGTCTTCTGCTGGCAATCCCTTGGTGAACGCATTTTTCCCTATATTGAGGGTGTGGGGCAGATGATCCACCCCGGTCAGCAGGGAGCCGAACCACTTGCGGTTGCCGGGAATGCCCCCCACCGAGATGCCGCCAAAACCCACCCCGTGGTAGCCGCGCTCGCGGCCGATGAGCCGGGTACGGGTCCCCTGGCCGCGAGCCCGCTGCCAGGCCAGCGCAATCTTGAGCGCGGTGTCCACGGACTCCGATCCGGAGTTGGTATAGAAGACGTGACCGAATCCCTTGGGGGCGATCTCCACCAGCCGGTTGGCCAGCTCGAACGGCAGGGGGTGGCCCATCTGGAAGGTGGGGGCAAAATCGAGGTGGGAGATCTGCTGGGAGACCGCCTCGGCGATCTCACGCCGACCATGGCCTGCGTTGCAACACCAGAGTCCGGCAGTGCCATCCAGTATCTTGCGGCCATCCTCTGAGTGATAATACATCCCCTCTGCCGACTTCAGGATGCGCGGCGCCGCCTTGAACTGCTGGTTGGCGGTGAACGGCATCCAGAATGCGGACATGTCGGGGGTATTGATGTCGCTGACAGGTTTCATGGTCACCTCATCCTTAAGGCGTTTAGTAACACCCGGCTCATGCCTATTAAATTAAACACCTGAATCCATAAAAAAGGGCTTTTATCGCCCGGCTTGGTGTCACCCCTCAGGGGTGGTATAAGATATTTAACACAATTTTAATAATAGTAAACAGTCAAGGAGTGTCTATCGATGGATATCGGTCACCGCCTCAAGGCGGTTCGCACCAAGGCGGCCCTCTCCCAGCGCGAGCTGGCAAAACGCTCCGGTGTGACCAACGGCTTTATCTCCCAGATCGAGAAAAATCAGGTGAGCCCCTCGGTGGCCTCCCTGCGCAAGGTGCTGGAAGGCATCCCCATGTCATTGGCCAGCTTCTTCACCGACGAGACGGAGATGGATTCCGAGGTGATCTTCCGTGCGGACGACATGCCGGATCTCGGCACCCACCCCATCAGCTACCGTCTGGTGGGTCACAGCCGCGCCAACCGCGCCATCGGCATGATGCAGGAGATACTGCCCCCGGGCGCCGACACCGGTGACGACATGCTGAGTCACGAAGGGGAAGAGTGCGGCATCGTCATCCGGGGTCAGGTGGAAGTCACCGTGGGCGAGCAGGTTCACCTGCTGGCACCGGGGGATGGCTACTACTTCGACAGCCGCACTCCCCACCGTTTTCGCAACGTGGGGGATCAGGAGTGCGTGCTGATCTCGGCCAACACGCCCGCCAGCTTCTGACGGGCCTTCTCCCGGAACAGCCCGCCGGGATCCCCCCCTGCCCGGCCCGGGGATCAGGCCCGCGACACGGGCTCCCGCCCCGCCGCGCGACCCCCGACACCACAGGCCAGGGCGCCCGGTGTGACCCGCCGTTGGCCCGGGTTGTTCGGGAACAGTGTTTAATGAATTGTTACAAGATGGATTTACAAGCGGCAGGATGTTTAGCATATTGATACGCGGAGACTGACTTTCTGCCGGTTCAAGGAGTGAACATGAGTGACCTGACCCTGGCCCAGTGGCAACACAAGGCCGCCCATCTGACCCTGCCCTCGCAAGCCTTTATCGACGGCACCTACCGGGATGCCGTCAACGGCGCCACCTTCGATTGCATCAACCCGGCCAACGGCCAACTGCTGACCAGGGTCGCCTCCTGCGACGCCGCCGATGCCGAGCTGGCGGTCAAGGCGGCCCGTGCCGCCTTCGACGACAAGCGCTGGTGCGGCCTCTCTCCCAAGCAGCGCAAGCTCATCATGCAGCGCTTCGCCGAGCTGATGCGCCTGAACCTGGTGGAGCTGGCACTGCTGGAGTCGCTGGATATGGGCAAGCCCATCGGCGACGCCATGGGGTATGACGCCCCCGCCGCCGCGAACTGCATCGCCTGGAACGCCGAGGCGATAGACAAGATCTACGATCAGGTCGCCCCGGTGGAAGAGTCCGCCCTGGCCCTGGTGACCCGGGAGCCCCTCGGTGTCGTGGCTGCCATCGTGCCCTGGAACTTCCCCCTGGTGATGGCCTGCTGGAAGCTGGGCCCGGCGCTCGCCACCGGCAACTCGGTGATCCTCAAACCCTCCGAGAAATCCCCCCTCACCGCCCTGCGCATCGCGGGTCTGGCGAAAGAGGCGGGCATCCCCGACGGTGTCTTCAACGTGCTGCCGGGCTTTGGTCACACCGTGGGCGAGGCGCTGGCCATGCACATGGACGTCGACTGCATCACCTTCACCGGCTCCACCAAAATCGGCAAGCATCTGGTGCAGTGCTCCGGCAAGTCCAACCTCAAGCGCGCCTTTATGGAGTGCGGCGGCAAGAGCCCCAACATCGTGCTGGCGGATGCACCGGATCTGGATGCCGCCGCCAGAAGCGCCGTCGGCGCCATCTTCTACAACCAGGGGGAAGTGTGCACCGCCGCCTCCCGCCTGCTGGTGCAAAACAGCATCAAGCCCCAGTTCATGGAGCGGCTGCTGGCCCACGCCCGCGAATGGATCTCGGCCAACCCGCTCGACCCCACCACCCGCATCGGCGCCATGGTGGACCACATCCAGATGGAGCAGGTGCTCAACTACATCGCCATCGGCCAGCAGGAGGGCGCCAAGCTGCTGCTGGGGGGCAAGCGCACCCAGCCCGAGGAGGGCGGCTACTACATCGAACCCACCATCTTTGACGACGTGACCCCGACGATGCGCATCTTCCGCGAGGAGATCTTCGGCCCCGTGCTGGCGGTGACCGGCTTCGACACCCTGGAAGAGGCCATCGCCCTTGGCAACGACACCGACTACGGCCTGGCGGCCGCCATCTGGACGGCGGATCTCAACCAGGCGGTGAAGGGCTCCCGCGCCCTGCGCGCCGGCACCGTCTTCGTCAACAACTGGGATGGCGGCGACATGACCATGCCGTTTGGCGGCTTCAAGCAGTCCGGCAACGGGCGCGACAAGTCCCTGCACGCCCTGGAGAAGTACACCGAGCTGAAAAGCACCTGGATCCAGCTCGAATAACGTCATAAATGACGCTTATCAACAAAACAGGGGGGAGAAATCCCCCTTTCTCATTTTTACTCTTTTATCCCCTCGCTCAATCGATATAATCGTCAAATAGCAAGCCATTAAATTTAAAGATAAAAATGCTGTTTTTTCTGGGAAGTGTACTGTTTCTGGTGGTGGGACTGCCGCTGTTGTTCTTCGTGCTGGGTCAGGGGGAAGCCTATGTCACCTGGGGCCCCTGGATCTCCGCCATCGCCCTCATGCTGTGGCTGCTGATGGACGTGGAGAAGATCCGCCGCGGGGGCGGTCGCTGAAGTCGCTCCTGCTGTTAAAATCCCGTCAGACCCATTTATTGTCTTCTTTCCCTGCAAAAGGATCGCTACACTGACTTTTTGCGATGTTTCCCGACATCCGCACTCCAGTGAAGGTTATCCGCATGCAACAACAGATCCAGCGCCAGGGCGTCCTCTATGCCCTCGGCGCCTACACCCTTTGGGGCCTGGCACCCATCTACTTCAAGTCCCTCTCCGCCGTGCCGGCCGCCGAGATCCTGACCCACCGCATGATCTGGTCCTGCGCCCTGCTGATGGTGCTGGTGCTGCTCGGACGCCAGTGGCACAAGGTGCAGGCGGTGCTGCGCCAGCCCAAGGTGCTGCTCACCCTGGCCTTCACCTCCGTCACCGTCGGCGGCAACTGGCTGCTGTTCATCTGGGCCATCAACAACGGCCACATGCTGGATGCGAGCCTGGGCTACTACATCAACCCTCTGTTCAACGTGCTGCTCGGCATGGTGTTTCTGAGCGAGAAGCTGCGCCGCCTGCAGTGGTGGGCGGTAGGGCTCGCCTTTGTCGGTGTCGCCGTCCAGCTCATCGCCTTCGGTTCCCTGCCCTGGATAGCCCTGGTGCTGGCCTCGAGCTTCGCCATCTACGGCCTCATTCGCAAGAAACTGGCCCTGGACGCCCTCACCGGCCTGCTCATCGAGACCCTGATCATGCTGCCGCCAGCCGCCTTCTATCTGTGGGGCATCGCCGACAGCCCCACCAGCCACCTCACCCAGAATGACTGGCACCTGAACCTGCTGCTCATCGCCGCGGGCGCCGTCACCACGGCCCCCCTGCTCTGCTTCACCGCGGCGGCCACCCGGCTCAAGCTCTCCACCCTGGGCTTCTTCCAGTACATAGGCCCCAGCCTGATGTTCATCCTGGCGGTGACCCTGTATGGCGAGGCGCTGGCGCTGGACAAGATGATCACCTTTGGCTGCATCTGGAGCGCCCTGGTGCTGTTCAGCCTGGATGGCCTGCGCAGCGGCAAGCGGCGCCAGGAGGTCGGCTGAGGCGCCAGCGCAATAATCTACAAGCCACGGGGCCGCTTTCGGGGTATCAATAGGGGATGAACGCACCCCAATCCCGCATCCACTACTGGCAATCCCGGCTGCTGCCGGGGGTTGAACTCTCCCACTCCCACCACAGGGAGTTCAGCTATGGCCGCCACGTGCATCTGGACTACCACATCGGTCTGGTGCAGCGGGGCGGCCAGAAGTTCATCCACAAGGGGAACAGCCACAACCTGGTGCGCGGCGAACTCTCCACCGTCAACCCGGACGAGATGCACGACGGCCTAAGCCTGCTGCCGGAAGGGTACGAAGTGCGGGTCTTCTCCATCGCCCCCGAGCAGCTGGCCCGCTGGCTGCCGGAGCACCCCGAGCCCTTTTTCCACCAGGGATTGCAGAGCCGCCCCGACCTCTATCAGGGCTTTGCCCGACTGCACATGCACCTGGACGGCCCAGCCCCCGACGGCCTGCTGGCGGAGAGCCAGTTGCTGGCCCTGCTGGGCGAACTGTTCCGGCTCGCCCCCGAGCGCCACGCCCTGGCGGATCCCCAGCTCAGGTTCCTGCGCGACCATCTGCTGGCCCGGCTGGACGAGCGCCACACCCTGGAGGACCTGGCCGCCCTGTTCGGGCTGGATCGCTTCGCCTTCCTCCGTCAGTTCAAGAAGAAGACCGGCATGACCCCCTATGCCTGGCTCAAGCGGCTACGCCTCGAACAGGGCAAGCGCCTGCTCGGCAGCGGTCTGCCGGTGAGCGAGGTGGCACTGGCGGTGGGCTTCTTCGATCAGAGCCACTTCCACCACGGTTTCCGTCAGGCCTTCGGGCTCACCCCGGCGGAGTATCGCCAGCAGATGCTGCCCGCCTGAATCACCGCTGCTGCAATCTTTTACAATCTCCCGTCCCCCGTCCTGCCCCATGCTGTCACCTCCATACCGCTGTCGGAGGTCTTTTATGTTCACCAGCCTGTTTCTGACCCTGGGTCTCGTCCACCTCGTCGCCCTGGCGAGCCCGGGCCCGGATTTCGCACTCATCCTGCGCACCAGCCTGCACAGGCCCACCGCCCTCGGAGCGGCCCTTGGCATCGCCCTTGCCATCCTGCTCCACGCCACCCTCAGTCTCACCGGCATCAGCCTGCTGATCGCAAGCCAGCCCTGGCTCTTTCTCACCGTGAAACTGGTGGGTGCCCTCTATCTGGGCTGGCTGGGCTGGGGGGCGCTGAAAGCGGCCTGGCAGGGAAGCGGGGATCTGGCGCTGCGCGCCGGAGGCGAGCGGCCGGGCTGGCGCAAGGGGGTGAAGAGCGGGCTGGCCACCAATCTGCTCAACCCCAAGGCGATGCTGTTCTTCATGGGGCTGCTGGCCGCCATGGTGACACCCCAGGTGGATGGCCTGACCCGGGGATTGCTGATCCTGGAGCTGTTCCTGCTCTCCCTCGTCTGGTTCAGCGCCCTGGCCTGGAGCCTCTCCACCCCCCGCGCCCAGCACCTGCTCGGCCGCATCCAGCGCCCGCTCAACCTGATGACGGGCCTGCTGTTTGGCGCGGTCAGCCTCTCCATCCTGGTGGATCTGCAAGGGCACTGGCCGGCGGCCTGACCGGCACGTCCTTGTTGGCGGCAAGCAGGGAGGGGCCTTGACGGACGGCGCGACTACTCCCCGCGCCGCATCCCCTTGCGCAGGTAGACGTAACCCTCCCCCGGGCTGCCCCAGCGCTGATGGGCGCCGTTGTCATAGGCCCTGTCCAGCAACCGGACGCTGTCCGGGCCGATCCAGAGGTACTGCACCAGGGTGGTGGCACCGCCAAAATCGGTGGCGCAATGCCCGACCCGGGTCTGTCCCTTGTACTCCCCGCCCGGCTGGCGGGTCAGCCAGATCTCGCACCCTGCGCGCAGGGAGAGTTGCTGGGGGGTGAGGGAGTCAAGCAGCTCGGGCCGACGCCAGGCGCCGGCAAAATCCGTGGCCCTCGGCATGGTCAGTTCAGCCATCAGGATGCGGCCATCGGGCAGGGAGGAGAAGCGGTAGATGCGCTGGCGAAACGGCCGCTGCGCCCGCTCGGTCAGAAACTGCTCCGCATAGACCCAGCGAAAGGGGCCCTCCCCGGGCCAGATCTCCACCAGCCGCAGCTCGGCACTGGTGAAGCGGGCATCGAAGGTGGCCTGCTCCTGGCTGGAAAACTCCCCCGAGAACCAGGAGAGCAGGGGCTCCAGCCTCCCCTGCGTGGCATGGGGGCCGGGGGCCGTCACGAAGGGGACGGGCGCCGCCCAGATCAGGCTGGCGTAAAACAGCCCCAGCAGGGCCGCCATCAGCTGTGTCATCGAATCCTTCCGAGTCGCTTGCATGGCGGCGATTATATGAGCGAACGGTGACAATAACCTCTATCTTGATCAACTCCTTGAAGAGAAAACGAAAAATCCTCTCTGCAGGCGAAAGGAGGCGACGCCCCCGGCCTGCGTTCCGTCAGATCAGCATCCGAAGCGCACAGTAAACCAACAAGCCCGCCAGCGTCAGGTTCAGAATGCGGCCGTGGCGCTGGAACAGGGGCTGCAGCAGATGACCCGCCAGGGCCCAGCAGAGGTTCCCCAGCGTGCCGATCAGCGCCAGCAGCAGGCTGACGCCCAGCACCCAGACGAATTCTGTGGTGTGGGGCAACACGAAGGTGGAGAGCGCCGTGATGCCGTATAGGATGATCTTCACGTTCACGAACTGCAGCCAGAAGCTGGTCCAGAAGCCGGGCAAGGCTCCATCTGTGCTCGACAGGTTGGAGCCGCTGGCCGCAATGCGCCAGGCCAGCCAGAGCACATAAGCCGCCCCGGCCCAGCTGAGCCAGCCAACCAGCGCGGGGGAGAGGCTGATGAGGGTGAAGGTGAACAGGGCACACAGCAGCATGATCAGCAGGAAGCCCGCACTCATGCCCGCCAGCACCCGGCTACTGCGGCGCAGACCATGCTGATTGGCGGCGCTCAGAGCCAGTATGTTGTTCGGTCCCGGCGTCATGGCCGTGATCAGGGTGTAAGTCAAAAATGCGCTGACAAGGGTCGTGGTCATGGTGTTTCTCCAAATGGGAGTGATACCTTAACGCGGCCATTGGCATCAAAAAATCGAATGTTTTAGCATTCTAAATTCAACCATTTCGATGAATTGGAGTCCCCATGGATTTGCGACGTCTCATTACCCTCAAGACGGTGATCGAGGAGGGCTCCTTCGTGAAGGCATCCCGCAAGCTCTGCTGCACCCAGTCGACGGTAACCTTCCATATCCAGCAGTTGGAGCAGGAACTTTCGCTACAACTGTTCGAAAAAATAGGGCGTCGCATGTGCCTGACCAAGGCCGGACAGAACATCATGCCGCATGTGCACGAGATGATCCGGGTGATGTCGGGTCTGCGCCAGGCGGCGCAGCAGGACGCCGAGCCGAGCGGCGAGCTCAGGGTCGCCATCGGCGAAACTCTGCTGGCCTACAAGATGCCGGCGGTGCTCGAGCGCTTCAAGCGGCTGGCTCCCGGGGTCCGACTGTCGCTCCGGTCCCTGAACTGCTACGTCATTCGCGATGCGCTGCTGGCGGACGAGGCCGATCTCGGTATCTTCTATCGGGTCGGCAACGATGCCGCCCTGCTGATGGAGAGCTTTGGCGAGCAACCCCTGGTGCTGGTAGCTTCCCCCGCCCTCAGCGGTGATATCGACTTCACCCGCCCGGATCAGCACCTGCCGGTCAGCTTCATCATCAACGAACCCCAGTGCATCTTCCGTCAGATTTTCGAGAGCACATTACGCCAGCGAGCCATCACTCTGGACGGCACCATAGAGCTGTGGAGCATAGAGAGCATCAAGCGCTGCGTGGCCAGCAACCTCGGCGTCTCCTTCCTGCCCCGCTTCGCCGTCGAGCGGGAGCTGAGTTCGGGGGAGCTGCAGGAGCTGCCCTTCTCCCCCACGCCCCTCGTCATCACGGCCCTGTGCGCCCACCACGCCAGCAAGTTTGTCAGCCCCGCCATGCGGGTGTTTATGGAGTGCGTGCAGACGTGCCTGACAGAGGAGGAGCCGCCAGCGGCAAATGCGGCCGCTCATGGCGACCAGGACGCGCGCCGCCTGATGACAACCTAGCCCTTCAATGGGAGCGCCACCACTCCTGACCCTCGGTTGTCCTTCCCCCGAGCGACTATCCTTGCTCGGATACAACCGAGAAGGAACCCAAGATGAGCACAGGAACAGTCACTCTGCATCGCGTACTCAAGGCCCCGCCACAGCGGGTATACCAGGCCTTTATCGAGCCGGACGCCCTGGCCAAATGGCTGCCCCCCCATGGCTTCACCTGCAAGGTGGCGGCGCTGGATGCCAGGGTCGGCGGCCAGTTCAGGATGTCGTTCACCCACTTCGCCAGCGGCCACACCCACGCCTTCGGCGGCGAGTATCTCGTGCTGGAGCCGGGCAAGCGCATCCGCTACACCGACCGCTTCGACGACCCCAACCTGCCGGGGGAGATGCAGGTCACCATCACCCTCACCCAGGTGCTGTGCGGCACCGATCTCGCCATCGAACAGGCGGGTATTCCGGCGGTCATCCCGGTGGAGATGTGCTACCTCGGCTGGCAGGAGTCCCTGATGCAGCTCGCCACCCTGGTGGAGCCCGAGATCCCCGCCGAGTGACCCGACACGGGGGCACCCCCGGTGGCCCCCGCACAGATACCCCTTGTGAGAGAGGGGCCTGATCAGGTATCTCTGTGGGCAGGGCGGGCTGCGTTCTTGCAGCGACCATCCACCGCCAGGAGCCCCCATGAAACGAGTCTTGATGATGACCATGGCTGCCGCCCTGCTGGGCGGGTGCGCCGTGAAGAACCAGGTCACCCACAGCCTGCAGGCGATTCCGCTGACGGCCTTCCAGCAGAGTGAAAGCAACCCCAACCAGCGCATCTACAAGGAGCCCGGCGTGGATCTGCGCCAGTACCACGCGGTACTGCTCGACCCCTTGCAATTCATCCGCCAGGAGAACGGCCAGTGGTATCTGCTGACCGCCAACGAGCAGAACGAGATCGGCCGCTACTACCACGCCACCTTCCAGCGGGAGCTGATGAGCCACGGCGTCAAGATGGCTACCGAACCCGGTCCCGGCGTGATGCGGGTGCAGGCGGCCATCACCAACTTCGACCTGACCCGGCCCGACCCCAAGCTGCGGGATCTGCTGCCCGCAAAGATCGCCATCAACGTCACCCGCGAGGTAATAGGCAAGGAGCCCTATCTGCTCAAGGTGGGCAGCATGGCCCAGTTGCTCGACGCCCAGAGCGGCAAGCTGCTGGTGCGGGTGATGGACGCTCGCGAGAGCCCGGACACCACCCACAAGGATTCCCCCATCACCGCCGAGGAGATGGAGAAGATGATCGATCAGTGGGCCGCAAGTCGCGCCAAACAACTGGCCGACAACCTGGGGCGCTGAGCCGGGCCGAAAACGACAAAGCCTGCCAGGGGGCAGGCTTTGTCGTCGCTGAAGCGCGGTTTATTGCAGGTTCAGACCACCCAGGTAATCCCGCTTGCCCAGATCCACCCCGGCCTGGCGCAGCAGGGCATAGGTCATGGTGAGGTGGAAGTAGAAGTTCGGGATGCCGTACTCGTGGACGCAGCTATGGCCGTCCATCCCCTTGCCACCGGCCCAGTAGGGGTAGTAGTGGCCGCTCGCGTACTGGCTGAAATCCGCCTCCAGCTTGCCTTGCAGGTAGGCGATAGTCTTGGCCACGTGGGCGCGCAGATCCGCCATGGTCTTGGGATCATCCCCCAGCACCGGCGGCTCGCTCAGGCTGGCGGTGGCCACCACGGCGCGGGCGCTGTCACAGCAGATCAGCACCTGCTTGCTCAGGGGCAGCATGTCGACGATGAGGCGCTCATTGAAGAAGTTGTCCACGTTGAATTTCTTCGCCTCGGCGTGGGCCTCGGCCTTGGCCAGACACTGGTCCAGGTTGGTCAGCATCTTGATGAACTGGGCTGCGATATCACGATTCATAATGCACTCTCGGTTGGTTGAAGGCAGTAAAACGAGCGGCTCCACTATAGCGCATCCCCCTTGCAGTTCGAGCCCGAGGGGATGAAAAGCGAGGGCGTCCTCCCTGCCCTGCGACAGGCGGTGGCGATCACCGGCGGGCAGCGAGACCAGAGCGCCGCGCCCCGTCGCCGCACCGAGTCCCTCTTTCCCCTTTTTTTGATCTGTGACAGGCATCTCGTTTTTCGAGGGGCGTAGTCTGGAGCCCGTTGCCCCGGCACGGGCCGGGGCACCCATCCCACAAGGAGAATGCCATGAAGATCTACGATCGAAACCGCAATGTGCTGACCCTGGGCCAACGGGTGATGATTGCCGCCACTGGCGCAGTCGACACCCTCAAGGAGGCGCACACCGACAACCTGACCCCCTATCAGGCCGAGCATGAGAAGTGCGTGCTGCTGACGAACAGCCAGGAGCGCTACGCCCCCATCGAGTTGATTAGACTAGGCTGATCCCGTTTTCCGTCACCCTACTCTTTACAATTCACCCGGCCGCACGCCCCGTCGCTGGCCGGGTTTCTCTCTCCGCTCTACTCCTTCTCCGAGCCGCTGCCACCTTATGAGGGCGAGGCGATGCAGCTGGCCGGGATCCAGCCTGATTGCCCCGCTTCGTTGTGAACCCAGAGCCAGCCTGCCAGCTCCCGATCCACTCGAACCCGCTCCCCCACCGCCACATCCAGCTCCCGGGCGGTATAGTCCTGGCGCGCCTGCGCCTCCTCGGCGCTGATCGGGGTCAGCAGGGACAGGGGCGCCCACCCCTCGTTGCCGTCTGCGGTAAAGGTGCGCACCCAGCCCGGAAACTCGTCGTCCTCGTGGCCGATGCGCACCCGCTCTCCGGCCCGAAAGGCGATGGGATTGGGGTAGCAGGTGTGGTGCGCCATGGTGATCAACGCCAGCATTGTCTCGTCCTCCGACAGGTTCTGATGAGTAACGTCCAGAGTCATACCACAAGCAGGACCCCGTTGCGTCAACCGGGCTCACCCCCCCTGGCAGAGGGTGCTCTCCCCCAGGGCGGGCCGACGACCCTGATCCCCACGATTCATTACTGTCAGTGAATTTTCATATCATCCGAGTGTCATTTCAGTGAACACATCGCCGCCCTAGACTGCTTCTCGAACCTTAACGAGGAGTCTTGTATGAAACTCACCCCTATCCCGTTGCTGGCCGGCACCCTCGCCTCGGCCTTCTCTTTCAACACCTTCGCCGGTGACATCGTCTCGGTGCAGTTCAGCGATGGCCGCCCCGCCGTGACCGGAGTCGAGGCGGTCAACAACGCGCTCAACCCCATCGGCGTCAACGTGGTCACCGTCGACATCCCCGAGGCCGCCAGGCCGCTGCTTGAAGCCTCCCACCGCCGCGCGTTGACCAAAGCGGAGCACGGCGCCCTGATCTCGGCCTTCAACCTGAGTCAGGGGGAGCTGCTGGAGCAGGCCAGGCTCGCAGGGCGCGCGCCCGCGGTGCAAGGGGGCGGCGTCGCCACCGAGGAGACAGGCGTCGGCCCCTACCCCAAGGTCTATGACCTGATGGCGCTGGACGAGCGCACCCGCAGCGCCGTGCTCGGCAAATATGGCCGCATGCACGTCAACTCCGCCGAGGACGGCACCGACATCGACGAGGTGATGACGGTGGTCAGCGGCGGCCCCTTCCGCTGGGGCTTTACCCTCAAAGACGGCAGCATCGCCCGCTTCCAGATAGACAGGGTGGGCCTGGAGGACAAGGCCGTGCGGATCAGCTATCACGGGCTCGGCATGCACGCCGGGTTGATGGACGCAAAACAGGGGCTGCTGGTGGCCTTCGCCCACGGACCCAAAGCGTTCACCATGCGCTACCAGGCGGACGTGCCCCACGCGCAGCTGCTCGGCACCAACCCCTGGGCCGATGTCGGCATTACCCTGCCCCCCGCCCCCGGCAAGGTGCAGTAAGCCGGTGCGTGCCATCTGGCGGCGGGGCCCGGGCCCTGCCGCCTGCTTTTATGCCTGCTATGCCTGTCGTCACGGGCCGGGGTGTCCGGGGCTCATCGCCTCTCTTTCGTCTGCGTCTCTGCCGGGCCCGCCACGCCCCGGAGGGCCATGATCCGGGCCGCTCTACCGCGGGCAACTCTCTGTCTGGCGGGGGATGGGGGGTGGACACCCCGGGGATCCGCACTATTGTGATAAAAGTGCGCAATGATGGCGCCATCATTTACCAGTAGTGAATTAACGGGGGCAGGATGAACAAGATCACGGCGCTGAACGTCTTTCGCCGGGTGGTGGAAATGGGCACCTTCAGGGCGGCGGCGGACGACCTGCGCCTCTCCCAGGCGGCGGTCAGCAAGAACATTAACGAGCTGGAAGCCTTTCTCGGCATTGCGCTGATCAACCGCACCACCAGGCGACTTAGCGTCACCGAATCGGGCATGGCCTATTACGGCCAGATATGCGCCGTGCTGGACAGCCTGGAGGCCGCCGACCAGTCCATCATGGCCGCCTCCTTCACCCCCAGGGGCAGGCTGAGGATCGGCATGCCCATGTCCTACGGGCTGATCCGCCTCAACCCCCTTGTCTGCGCGTTCCAGCGCCGCTATCCGGAAATCGGCATCGAGGTGATCCTGAGCGACGCCTACATGGATCTGGTGGATCAGGGGCTGGATGTGGTGATCCGGGGGGCAGGCACCCTGGAGGACTCCACCCTGCGCGCCAAACCCCTGTGCGAGGTGCAGCGGGTGCTCTGCGCCGCCCCCGACTACCTGAAGGAGGCGGGCCAGCCCGCCCACCCGGCGGATCTCAAGGGCCACAACTGCCTGCGCTACAGCCTCTCCTCCTCCCCCAACAAGTGGTTCTTCACCCGGGACGCGGAGAGCGTGGCGGTGGAGCTGCCCCCCGCCCGCTTCTGCGCCAACAACGGCATCGCCCTGAAACAGGCGGCGGTGCAGGGGCTCGGGGTGATCCTGGTACCGGATGAATTCGTGTCGAACGACCTGTCGGACGGCACCCTGGTCAAACTGCTCCCCGACTGGCAACCCGACCCCCACGCCCTCTTCGCCGTCTACCCCTTCCACAAGGAGCAGTCCCGCAACGTACGGCTCTTTATCGAATTTCTCGTCAAGGCGTTTCAGTTGCGGTGAGCCCGACAGGCGGGAACCTGGAGTTTGTGCCTCTCGGCCACGATACCTGTATGCAGCGTGTAGGTTCGATTAGCGAAGCGTAATCGGACGATCGCGTCATCAATCGCCCCCTCTGGCTACTGTCCGTCGTCCAGGATGACGCCCCCTGCCTGTGTTGCCGATGTATCAGCAAATAGCCGCCTGCCAAGCTGGCGGATCAGCAGCAATGGCGCCAGCAGTGTGAGCAGCAGCCAGTGGGTGTGGGGCAGGATAAAGGTCCAGATGATCTCGTGGGGCAGCCAGGTCGACGCGGTTGCCGTCATAAAGGCGATGTCATAGGTCTGCCACAACCAGAGCCCGGCAAAGAGCGGCAGCAACAGCGGGCGGGGCGTCAGCAAAAACAGGGGCAAGAAAGCAGAGGCGAGCACAGCGCTAAACTCCAGCATGGCAGGGACCAGCTCGGCAAAGGTCCGCCCTTGGGAGAAACCGCTCCATTCGAGAGACGTATCCTCGGCCAGTGCAGGCCACCAGGAAGCGTATTGGAACAGGGTAAACGAAATCAGAAACAGCAGGCTGGTCAGCAACGCCAGCGCCGTTTTTCGCAAAAGCCAGCTCCCCATCCGGCGCAGTGTCGGCATCCACTTAGACATCAATGACTCCCATCTGGTGACGGGGCAGTATGCCTTGGCTGGTTTCAGCGTCAAAGCGGTACGCCATGTCCGTTAATTGTCGAAATATTGAATCCCGTCACATCAGCATCAACCTGAGCGGTTGCGTGCCAGCAAGGCTCCATGCGAACCTTTATTTGTCTTTCTTACAACCAAAACAGAGGGTGCGGGGCTGCCGCAGCTATCACAAGCCGGAGTACGATACCACCTAGACCCTCAGTGCCGAGGCGGGCAAAAACTGTTGAGTTTGGCAGGAGGTCAAGATGGGTCTGCTGATGGCACGTTCCAAGCCGAGTCAGGTCTGTGAAGAGGAGGGCAAGCAAGGGGTGATGGAGAGCAAGTTGGTTAAGTGATAGGCTGACGTTGTCGCGTATTATATAGGTGGTCGTGGATTAACTCGGCCATCTGTTGATATTTAGAGCAACCCACTCAAGCATGTTTACCTAATGTAAGTGGCAGATCGGCCAGAAGGGATTGGAATATTTCTTGACTGCATGCACGATAGTCTAGCCATCAACATTGACCAAGCGTTGTCGGGATACCAATAATGAAAATTTTAATCTGAGTTTTCGTTAACAATTATTCTTTAGAACTAAAGTACTCTAAATCTAGTAGATGGAAATCTCGTTCCATGCTCTTTGTAAATTCCGTGTCGGCAAGAATTTTGACAGATTTCAAGTTTATATTCAAGGTGGTTTTAAATGCACCACTTATCATCTCTATATGTTGTTGCTCAAACTTATCTTTGTACTTTCGCAGATTTACTTCCTGCTGTTCGGTATCAAAACAAAGTATAACATTGGCGTCATAAAATTTATCATCAGCCTGTTCATTAAATGGTATTGCATTAATATAAACACCACTAATTAAACTGTTGAACGTGTCATCATTCCATATTTTCTCAAAAATTTTCTTTGATTTACTTAGTCTATTGTTCCATGAGTCAGGGAAAACAGAACGAGTAATACGTGCCGCGCACCAACCTAAGACAATTTTTAAAAATTTTGGGGAGAGCGTTCGAGTTTTATCTATGTTCGAACGTAGTAGAGTGTCCCGTTTGACATGGCAAATTCCAATAGCTTGAGCCTCATAATGCTCAATGTTGCTACCGATGTTGACTGGTATTTGAATAACTCTTGGGTTTTTGCCGAATTTAAAATTTCCATTTTCATTATCTGCCTTCCATAGAAGGATAATTTGAGCCCATGGTTCACGAGAGAAATCCTCGTCAACAAGTGCGCAGTCGTAAGTTACTGGAACAAGGTAAATAGATTCCTTTTTCTCTACATAAGATAAAATCTCAGCGGGGATAATATCCTTAAGATGGGCGTTATCATTCAGGCTAATAAAAACCCCCCTGCTCCATCCAGATTTAATCCACCCCTCTCTGTTATGAGATTCGGAAGTTAAACATTCATGTGTAACAGACATCACTCCCCCCTTTGAGAACTTAACCTATTTCCAAGCTTTTTCTTACGGCTAGTCCATCAAATTTAACAAATAGACGATCATAACTTTCTAAAAGTTTTTCTTTATCCATTGGCTCTTCAATTAAGGCATTTTTAAGTATTGGATCAGAATATTTCCCAAAACTGAATAGGGCCAGATATTTACGATGTGGTTCTAGCATGTCTTCGTGAAGAACATCTAAGGCTTCAATTCTCTTGGCGATTCTCTCATGTACATTCTTTTTTGGATTTTTCTGCCAATCATATATAGTCTTTCTTTCAACATTAAGAACAGAAGCCCATTGAGCTATTTTTGAAAAACCAAAAGAATCTTTTAATGAAAAAGATTTTTTAATTATATTGTCGTCCAATGCATCCTTTTTTTCAGATGGCTGAACGGCTGCGTAGGTTTTATTTCCTATGCTCTTTTTTATAGCATTCTGTCCATAGCCATAATCTAGTTTTGGCGCAGATGAGGTCACTGGTATAACAGATGAACCTACCGCCAAAGTAATTATAAAAATACTTTTCTGGATAATGTGAGTGTATGAAGAAGTTTGTTGCTGCCGCACTCTTCTTGTAATATCCATGCTATTTGAACCGGTAAAAATATCTTTACCGATATCGAATGACTCAGTTTTACAAAATCCACCATTATGCATACCACTCTCCTCGTAAGGAATATGTCTTCCTCTTGGTGCTGTTGAGTAGTTGACGTATGCCATATTATCTCCGGTGTTAATTTACAGTAATGTCTAAGTATGCTCGTTTTATGTTGTCATGCAGTAAACTGAAGCAGTTTATTATAGTATTAATATTATAAGGGATCATTTTCTCAAATGGTTCAAAACTGTCAAAATCAAGATGTGCCCATGGACCTGATTTCACCTCATTTTCAATCATGAAGTCTCTAACCAATTCGAAAACATCGTGAGGATATTTTACAGAGTCGATCGTCACTCCACTATTGACAACAAGTCTTTTATTCTCTGACAAAAAAGCAGATGTCATGTTGCCACCAGCTCGTAGCAAACCAAGAAGCTCAGGCTGAAGAAATTCGCCACGTTTAACAAAATTACTAAAACCAGCTTGGTTGTCCCATTGATATTTATTGATATATCTCATGCCGATAAAGTTAACATGAGTGAGCTCTATTACAGAAGTAATGGAGTCAATTATTTCAGTAAACTTAGTAATATAATCTTTATACGTAACATATGATGTCGTATGTACAAATAAGGAGTCTGGTGTCAACCTAAAACCAAAAACACGATCTGCATCTGTCATAACAAGAACAGGATGAGATATAGTGACTGTTTGAGGTGAGCCAGCTCCACTAAATTCAATTTGGTTGTATTCAATAGTTGTCATAGCACCAATAACAGGATACTGCCTTCTCAGCTTCTCCTGAATAGCGTCTATAGCATCTTTCAGTGTTTTGTTGGGAATGGTGGCAAAACCAACCTTGCCCAACACATAAGACAAGTTACTCATACGAACCTCCCGTTAGAACTTAAGGGCTTCTAGGCCCTTAGCTAAGCGTCATTTTTATACACTTTACATGAGTTATTGTCTTTTTTAAACACAATGCTGATTATCTTGCCTAAGCCCCTAGGGGTTTAGGGGCAAATGTCGAAGATTATGTGGTAATCGTGTCTTTAAGCTTGTTGCGATGGTTGATATAAAAACCCGGCCTAAGCCGGGTTGGTTACATCAAGAGCGGGAAAAATCAGAGCGCTTCCAATCTTGCATACGCCGTCACCAGCCACTTGGCGCCGACGTCGTCGAACTGGATTTGCACCCGGCTCTGCTGGCCGACCCCTTCGAAGTTAAGCACTATGCCTTCCCCGAATTTCGGATGGAGCACCCGCTGGCCGAGCTTGATGCCGCTGGCGTCAAAGCTCTGCTGCACCTCGTTCTGGCTGAAGCGGCCGTACTGGGTGGGGCGGCTGACCTGAGTGCGCAGCCGGATCTCTTCCAGACACTCGGCGGGCATTTCGCGGATAAAGCGGCTCGGCTTGTGGAACATCTCGCGGCCATAGATGCGGCGGCTCTCGGCATAACAGATGTAGAGCTTCTCCATGGCGCGGGTCATGCCGACGTAACAGAGGCGGCGCTCCTCCTCCAGCCGCCCCGACTCCTCGGTGGATTGCTGGCTGGGGAACATGCCTTCCTCGACGCCGACCAGCAGCACCAGGGGATATTCCAGCCCCTTGGCGCTGTGCAATGTCATCAGTTGCACCGCGTCGGCGTATTCGTCCGCCTGATTCTCGCCGGATTCCAGCGCTGCATGGGCGAGGAAGGCGGAGAGATCGCTCATGTCTTCCAGCTCGTCCGGGCGCTGGTACTGGCGGCAGGCGGTGACCAGTTCGTCCAGGTTCTCTACCCGCGCCTGGGATTTCTCGCCTTTTTCCGCCAGATACATGGCCTTGAGGCCGGAGTGCTGGATGGCGATATCCGCCTGCTGGTGCAGGGGCAGCAGGGAGACCTGCTCCTCCAAGGCGTCGATCAGCTCGACGAAGCCGCGCACCGCGTTACCGGCGCGACCGGTCAGCACCTTGTCATTGAGCAGTGCCTTGGCCGATTGCCACAGGTTCTGGCCCTGATCCCGGGCGTTGTTGCGCAGGATTTCGAGGGTGCGATCGCCGATGCCGCGGGTCGGGGTGTTGACCACCCGCTCGAAGCTGGCGTCGTCGCCACGGTTGTTGATAAGGCGCAGGTAGGCCATGGCGTCTTTGATCTCCTGGCGCTCGAAGAAGCGCAGGCCGCCGTAGATGCGGTACGGCATGGCGTCCTGCATCAGCGCCTCTTCCAGCACCCGCGACTGGGCGTTGGAGCGATAGAGGATGGCGCAGTCGGCCAGCAAGCCACCTTTCTCTTTCCAGTCCTTGAGGCGGCCAACCACAAAGCGCGCCTCGTCCACCTCGTTGAAGGCGGCATAGAGCGAAATCGGCTCCCCCTCGGCCCCTTCGGTCCACAGCTCCTTGCCAAGGCGCTCGGCGTTGTTGGCGATGACGCTGTTGGCCGCTTTGAGGATGTTGGCGGTGGAGCGGTAGTTCTGCTCGAGGCGGATGGTCTCGGCGCCCTGATAGTCGGTCAGGAAGCGCTGGATGTTCTCAATCTTGGCGCCGCGCCAGCCGTAGATGGACTGGTCATCGTCGCCGACGATCATCACCTTTCCGGTGTCGCCCGCCAGCATCCGCAGCCAGGCGTACTGGATGCCGTTGGTGTCCTGGAACTCGTCCACCAGGATGTTCTGGAAGCGATCCCGGTAGTGCTCGAGGATGTGGGGCTTGTTGAGCCACAGCTCGTGGGCGCGCAGCAGGAGTTCTGCGAAGTCCACCAGACCGGAGCGATCGCAGGTCTCCTGGTAGGTCTTGTAGATCTGCTGATAGGTGCGGGTGACGGGGTCGCCGTAAAGATCGATGTCGCCGGGGCGCAAGCCCTCGTCCTTCTTGCCGTTGATGTAGCCCATCACGGCGCGCGGGGCCCAGTGCTTCTCGTCGAGGTTGAGCGCCTTGAGCACCCGGCGAATGAGGCGGTACTGGTCGTCGGAGTCGAGGATCTGGAAATCCTGCGGCAGCCCCGCATCCAGATGGTGGGCCCGCAGCAGTCGGTGGGCGATGCCGTGGAAGGTGCCGATCCACATGCCGCGCACGCCGTCGCCGATCACTTTTTCGACCCGGCCGCGCATCTCGGCCGCCGCCTTGTTGGTAAAGGTGACCGCGATGATGGAGAAGGGTGAACAGCGTTCCACCTGCATCAGCCAGGCGATACGGTGCACCAGCACCCGGGTCTTGCCCGAACCGGCACCGGCCAGCACCAGCAGGTTGCAACGGGGGGCCGCCACCGCGTCTCTTTGCTTGTCATTGAGCCCGTCGAGCAGGGTTGAAACGTCCATCACCACTCCTGTTTATTTATACAGGCGGGGATTATACGGCCTGAGCCGCCAGAGACCAAGCCGTGAGCAGCCGGGGGCCAGCCCGCCCGCCAACGTGGCGTCGATGAGGCCGCAGGGCTGGTGCCGATGGAAGCCAGTTTTTTCATCAGGGGAGGAAAACGGTTGCGCCTAACGTCATGAATCCAAACAAAAATGTCGATCGAGCCCTATTAATCCCGGAATTTAATTCTGCAAAAACACCATAAAACAAACACTTATAAGGCAATTTGCTTATATTTCAAACCGTTAACGCAAACGTTTTTCCTCTATGATCCCCTTGACCAACGGGCTGGCTCACTTACAGTTAGCCAGCGTGCTTTATGACCTGCCAAGACAGGTTGTGGACCCTCACATAACAATCAAGGATACGATCGTGACTAAAGTGCTCAAGCTGGCCACCGTGGCCGCCCTCACCCTCGCTGCCCTGTCCGCCCAGGCAGCCTCCGAGCCCGCCGTCATCTATGACACCGCAGGCAAATTCGACAAGTCCTTCAACGAAGCCGTGTTCCGCAACGGCGTCGAAGTCTACAACAAGGACAAAGGCGTCAAGGTCAAGGAGTTCGAACCCCAGAACGAAGCCCAGCGCGAGCAGGGCCTGCGTCGTCTGGCCAGCCGTGGCAACGGCCCCATCGTCGCCGTCGGCTTCAACATGGGTTCCGCAGTAGAGAAGGTTGCCACCGAGTTCCCGAACACCCAGTTCACCATCATCGACATGGTGGTCGACAAGCCGAACGTCCAGTCCCTCATCTTCAAGGAGCATGAAGGTTCCTTCCTGGTGGGTGCCCTGGCGGCCATCGCCTCCAAGACCGGCAAGGTCGGCTTCGTGGGCGGCATGGACATCCCGCTGATCCGCAAGTTCCAGTGCGGCTATGAGCAAGGCGCCAAGTACATCAATCCGAAGATCGACGTCTATCAGAACATGACCGGCTCCACCCCGGCAGCCTTCGCCGACCCGGCCAAGGGTGCAGAACTGGCCAAGTCCCAGTTCGCCAAGGGCGCCGATGTGGTCTATGCCGCCGCCGGTGGCACCGGGATCGGTGTCTATCAGGCTGCCAAGGACGAAGGCAAGCTGGCCATCGGTGTGGATTCCAACCAGAACCACCTGCAGCCGGGCACCATGCTGACCTCCATGGTCAAGTCGGTCGGTCTGGCCGCGTACAAGAGCTGGGATGACGCCGCCAAGGGCAGCTGGAAGCCGGGCATCCAGTCCCTGGGTCTGGCCGAAGGCGGTGTTGACTGGGCGCTGGACGAGAACAACGCCAAGCTGATCACCCCGGAAATGAAAGCCAAGGTCGAAGCCATCAAGGCCGACATCATCGCCGGCAAGATCAAGGTGCACGACTACATGAGCGACAACTCCTGCAAGTACTGAGTCCCTGCTACGACTCTCAACCAGTGATGACCGGCCCGCACGGGCCGGTTTTTAGTCTCTACTTCATGACCCGCAAGGACTGCATCATGGACCAGACAGATCGCTATGCCATCGAATTAAGGGGTATCGATAAGCGGTTCGGCGACGTGTACGCCAACAAGCAGATCGACCTTCAGGTTCGTAAAGGCAGCATTCACGGCATCGTCGGCGAAAATGGCGCCGGCAAGTCGACCCTGATGAGCATCATTTACGGTTTCTACCACGCCGACAGAGGCGAGATGCTGATCGACGGGAATCCGTTCAAACCCCATGGCTCCCAAGATGCGATTGCCGCCGGGGTGGGCATGGTGCACCAGCACTTCATGCTGGTGAACAACTTTACCGTATTGGAAAACGTCATCCTGGGGGCCGAGAACGGCTGGCGCCTGGGCAAGAGCCTGGCGGCCGCCGAGAAGCTGCTGGGCGAGCTGGCACGGGACTATGGTCTCGAGGTGCCGCTGCACGAGAAGGTCGAGGATCTGCCGGTGGGCCTGCAACAGCGGGTCGAGATCCTCAAGGCGCTCTATCGCGGTGCCCGCATCCTGATCCTCGACGAGCCCACCGGGGTGCTGACCCCGCAAGAGGCGGATCACCTGTTCGAGGTGCTGAAAAAGCTGCGGGATCAGGGGGCGACCGTCATCCTCATCACCCACAAGCTGCGGGAGATCCTGGCCATCACGGATCAGGTCTCCATCATGCGCCGGGGGGAGATGGTGGCCCATGTCGCCACCAAAGACACCGACAAGGAGCAGCTCGCCGAGCTGATGGTGGGCCGCAAGGTGCGCCTCAAGGTCGACAAGGGCACCGCCCAGCCGGGCGAGGCCAAGCTCAAGGTCGAGGGCCTCTCTTACGTCGATGACGCCGGGGTGGAACGGGTCAAATCCGTCAGCTTCGAGGTGCGGGCGGGGGAAGTGGTCGGCATCGCCGGGGTCTCCGGCAACGGCCAGTCCGAGCTGCTCAGCATGCTCGGCGGCATCCTCAAGCCCAGCAAGGGCGGCTTCACCATTGCCGGGGCGCAGCGCCACGAGGTGAGCCAGAGCCACCCGGCCGACCCGGAGCAGGTGCGCAACTTCGGCCTCGGCCACATCCCGGAAGACAGGCACAAGATGGGGCTCATCAACCGCTTCGAGGCGAAAGAGGCCTTCATCCTCGGTTATCACCGCCGTGCCCAGTACAACAAGGGCTGGCTGCAGGACAAGGAGGCGATCCGCCAGGATTGCCAGGCCAAGATGGACAAGTGGGACGTGCGCCCGCCGAGCCCGGAGCACAAGACCGCCAACTTCTCCGGCGGCAACCAGCAGAAGCTGGTGATCGCCCGGGAAGTGGAGCAGGACCCGGATGTGCTGCTGGTCGGCCAGCCGACCCGGGGCGTCGACATCGGCGCCATCGAGTACATCCACCAGCAGATCATCGCCATGCGCGACAAGGGCAAGGCGGTGCTGCTGGTGTCGGTGGAGCTGGATGAGATCATGAGCCTCTCCGACCGCATCCTGGTCATCGCCGATGGCCGCATCGTCGGCGAGCTGGACGGCGCCAGGGCGGATGAACGCACCATCGGCCTGATGATGGCGAACATAGTTCCTGACGACGTGGCGGCAAGCCAATCACAAGGAGCCACATCATGAAGGTCACAACCACTTGTAACGGATTCGGCCTGATGATGGTCAACACACCAGTCCCCGACGATATCAAGGAGGCCCATTCATGAGCCAAGCACGTGTTCCTGCCTGGATATCCGTGGGCGTGCTGCCCGCAGTCAATATCCTGCTGGCCTTCCTGGTGTCGGCCATCCTGTTCTATTACCTCGACATCAGCCCCATCGAGGCAGCCGAAATCATGTGGTACGGCGCCTTCGGCACCGGCGAGGGGATAGGCTTCACCCTCTACTACGCCACCGGTTTCATCTTCACCGGTCTGGCGGTGGCGGTGGCCTTCCACGCCGGCCTGTTCAACATCGGCGGTGAGGGGCAGGCCTATATCGGCGGCCTCGGGGTCGGTCTGGTCTGTCTGCTGCTCGGGGACGTGCTGCCGTTCGCCCTCTTGCTGCCGCTCGCCATCATCGCCGGCGGCCTGTTCGGTGCGGCCTGGGCCTTCATCCCGGCCTGGCTGCAAGCCAAGCGCGGCAGCCACATCGTCATCACCACCATCATGTTCAACTTCATCGCCGCCTCCCTGATGGCCTACCTCTTGGTAGACGTCTTCAAGCCGCCAGGATCCATGGCGACCGAGAGCAAGGTGTTCGCCGTGGCGAGCTGGCTGCCGAAGATGAGCGAGCTGCTGGCGGCGGTCGGCGTGACGGTGCCGAACAGCCCGCTCAACATCAGCTTCTTCTGGGCGCTGATCTGTGCGGCCCTGGTCTGGGTCTTCATCTGGCATACCCGCTGGGGCTACGAGATCCGCTCGGTCGGCGCCAGCCAGAGTGCCTCCGCCTACGCGGGCATCTCCTATCCCAAGGTGGTGATCCTGGCCATGGTGATCTCCGGCATGCTGGCGGGCTTCTTCGCCCTCAACGTGCTGCAGGGTGAGCTGCACCAGATCAAGCTCAACTTCGTGGAAGGCTTCGGCTTCACCGGCATCGCGGTGGCCCTGATGGGCCGCAATCACCCGGTTGGCGTCATCATCGCCAGCCTGCTGTTCGGCTTCCTCTACCAGGGCGGCGCCGAGCTCAGCTTCGAGTTCGGGGTGGACCGCAACATCGTCGTGGTGCTGCAGGGTCTGGTGATCCTGTTCTGCGGCGCCCTGGAGCACATGCTGCGCCCGCGCATCGAGCAGGCCTATCTGGCCTTTGCCAACCGCCCGGCCGCCCAAGTGAAAGGAGCCTGATCATGTTCGAAATGTTGATCCTGATGCTGGATGCCACCATACGTACCGCACCGCCACTGATCCTGGCGGCCATGGATGACGGGGATGTTTTGCGAGCCGAAGGGAGTCCAAGCCATGTTTGAAATGCTGATCCTGATGCTGGATGCCACCATACGTACCGCGCCGCCGCTCATTCTTGCCGCTATGGCCGGGATGTTTTGTGAACGCTCCGGGGTGGTCAACATCGCCCTGGAGGGCAAGCTGCTGGCCTCCGCCTTCGCCAGTGCGGCGGCGGCCGCCGTCACCGGTTCCGCCTGGATTGGGCTGGGGGTCGGGGTGGGGATCTCCATCCTGTTCGCCCTGCTGCACGGCTTCGCCACCATCACCCACCGGGGTGATCAAGTGGTGAGCGGCATGGCCATCAACATCCTGGCGGCCGGTCTCACCGTGACCCTGGGGCGCTACTGGTTCGATCAGGGCGGCCAGACCCCGGCGCTCTCCGGTGCGGCGCGCTTCGCCCCCATCGACCTGCCCTATGCCAAGGAGCTCTATGACGTACCCGTCATCGGCCAGCTCTACAGCGAGCTCTTGAGCGGTCACTCCCTGCTGGAGTACGTGGCCTTCGCCGCCGTGCCCCTGGCTTGGTGGGTGCTGTTCCGCACCCGCTTCGGCCTGCGGCTGCGGGCGGTGGGCGAGGCCCCGGCTGCGGTCGACACCGCAGGCATCTCCGTGGTGCGGATGCGCTACACCGCCCTCATCATCGGTGGCCTGCTGGCGGGGATCGGGGGCACCTATCTGGCGGTGGCCCAGACTGCCCAGTTCATCCCCAACATGAGCGCGGGCAAGGGCTTCATGGCGCTGGCGGCCCTGGTGTTCGGCAAGTGGCGCCCCTGGAACGCCATGGCGGCCTGTCTGCTGTTCGGCTTCCTCGACGCGGTCGCCATCCGGCTGCAAGGGGTCAGCATCGGCGATTTCCCGATCCCGGTGCAGGCCATCGAGGCGCTGCCCTACATCCTGACGGTCTTCCTGCTGGCCGGTTTCATCGGCAAGGCGGTGGCCCCCAAGGCCCTCGGCACCCCCTACGTCAAGGAGCGGGAATAGCCCCGCCCTTCATGCCATGCAAAAGGCCCGCACATGCGGGCCTTTTCTTTTTCGGGCGACGGCTCAACCGATGGGGCGCACCAGGGCGGGTTGATGGGGATCACTGAGGCGCTCGGCCAGATAGTCCACCAGCAGCCGCACCTTGGGGGAGAGGTGGCGGTTGTGGGGATAGAGGGCCCAGATCCCCTCCTCGGGGGCCCGCAGCTCCGGCAGCAGCTCGATGAGCTCCCCCCGGGCGAGGTGGTCGCTCACGTAGTAGTCCGGCAGCTGGATGATGCCGATCCCCTTGATGGCCGCATCCAGCAGGGCGTGGCCGCTGTTGCACTGAAGCAGACCGCGTACCCGCACGCTGTGGGGTTTACCGTTCAGGGTGAAGTGCCATTCGTCCCCGTTGCCCACCAGGCAGGTGTGACGGGCCAGCTCCGAGAGACTGTTGGGCATGCCGTGGCGGGCGGTGTAGGCGGGGGAGGCACACACATAGGGTACCCGCTGCGCCAGCTTGCGGGCTACCAGGGTCGAATCCTTGAGGTGGCCGAGGCGGATCGCCAGATCGAACCCCTCGTGCACCAGATCCAGCAACTGGTTGGTGAGGTTGAGGGTCACCTCCAGCTGGGGGAAGCGCACCATGAAGTCGTTCACCAGGGGGGCGATGCGGCTCTCGCCGTAGGAGACCGGGGCCGTGATGCGCAAGGAGCCCTGGGGCACCGCCTGATGGCGTCCCACCGCCAGCTCCGCCTCGTAGAGGTTGTCCAGCAACTGGCGGCAGTGGCGAAAATAGATCTCCCCGAGTTCGGTGAGACGCACCTGACGGGTGGTGCGCAGCAGCAGCTTGGCCTGCAGCCTGTCTTCGAGCTGCGCCACCTGGCGGCTCACCTGGGCCACCGACACCCCGAGCTTGCGCGCGGCCGGGGTAAAGCCCCCCTGCTCCGCCACGCTGACAAATTCACAGACCCCTTCCCAGCCGAACATTATTACCTGTGTGTAAAAGTGATTTGATATTTAGCGTTATTATCACCAAATCGGCGGGAAACTACACTGGATCTCCGAACTCATTTCCGTTCATCCAACCACTACGAGGACGTCATTCATGGCACAGGTTCAGAGCATCAAGTGTAAAGCCGCCATCGCCTGGGGACCGGGTCAGCCCCTCTCCATCGAAGAGGTCGAGGTCATGCCGCCCCAGGCCGGCGAGGTACGGGTGCGGATCGTCGCCACCGGCGTCTGCCACACCGATGCCTTCACCCTCTCCGGTGAAGATCCGGAAGGGGTCTTCCCCTGCATTCTGGGCCATGAAGGGGGCGGTATCGTCGAGTCCGTCGGCGAGGGCGTCACCAGCGTCAAGGTCGGCGATCACGTGATCCCGCTCTACACCCCCGAGTGCGGCGAGTGCAAGTTCTGCAAATCCGGCAAGACCAACCTGTGCCAGAAGATCCGCGCCACCCAGGGCAAGGGGCTGATGCCGGACGGCACCACCCGCTTCTCCAAGGACGGCCAGCCCATCTACCACTACATGGGCACCTCCACCTTCAGCGAATACACGGTACTGCCCGAAATCTCCATCGCCAAGGTGGATCCGGCCGCCCCCCTGGAAGAGGTCTGCCTGCTGGGCTGCGGCGTCACCACCGGCATCGGTGCCGTGATGAACACCGCCAAGGTGAAAGAGGGTGAGAGCGTCGCCATCTTCGGGCTGGGGGGCATCGGCCTCTCCGCCATCATAGGCGCGCGCCTGGCCAAGGCCGGCCGCATCATCGCCATCGACATCAACGAGAGCAAGTTCGAGCTGGCCCGCAAGCTGGGTGCCACCGACTGCATCAACCCGAACACGTTCGACAAGCCCATCCAGGAGGTGATCGTCGAGATGACCGACGGCGGCGTCGACTTCTCCTTCGAGTGCATCGGCAACGTCAAGGTGATGCGCGCAGCGCTGGAGTGCTGCCACAAGGGCTGGGGCGAGTCGGTCATCATTGGCGTGGCCGGCGCGGGCCAGGAGATCAGCACCCGTCCGTTCCAGCTGGTCACCGGCCGGGTGTGGCGCGGCAGCGCCTTCGGCGGCGTGCGCGGTCGCAGCGAGCTGCCGAGCTATGTGCAGCGCTACATGCAGGGTGAGTTCAAGCTGAACGACTTCATCACCCACACCATGCCCCTCGAGCAGATCAACGAGGCGTTCGATCTGATGCACGAAGGCAAGAGCATCCGCACCGTCATCCACTACTGATCCCATGAGCGCCCCGCCCATCGCATGGGCGGGGCAAGGAGTCCTTACATGAATCTGGACATCATCAGCAGCAACAAGAGCTTCGGCGGCTGGCACAAGCAGTATCGCCACCGCTCCAATGTGCTGGGGTGCGAGATGCGCTTCGCCATCTACCTGCCGCCCCAGGCCCTCACCGGCCAGAAAGTCCCGGTGCTCTACTGGCTCTCCGGTCTCACCTGCACCGACGAGAACTTCATGCAAAAAGCCGGGGCCCAGCGCATCGCCGCCGAGCTCGGCATCGCTCTGGTAGCGCCGGACACCAGCCCCCGCGGTGAAGGGGTGGCGGACGATCCCGGCTATGACCTCGGCATGGGGGCGGGTTTCTACGTCAACGCCACCCAGACCCCCTGGCGGGATCACTACCAGATGTACGATTACGTCACCCGGGAGCTACCCGAGCTCATCGAGACCCACTTCCCGGTCTCGACGAAGCGCGCCATCAGCGGCCACTCCATGGGAGGCCACGGCGCCCTCATCGCCGCCCTGCGCGAGCCGGGTCGCTACCGCTCGGTGTCGGCCTTCAGCCCCATCAGCCACCCGAGCCGCTGCCCCTGGGGCCAGAAGGCCCTCGGCGCCTACCTCGGCAACAATCCCCTGCTGTGGCAGGAGTGGGATGCCTGCCAACTGCTGCGCCACCACGACAGCCCGCCCCTGCCGACCCTGGTGGACGTGGGGCTGGACGACCCCTTCCTGGCGGAGCAGCTCGGCATCGACACCCTGGCCGAAGTGGCCGCCACCCGGGCGTGGCCCCTGACGCTCAACCGCCATGCCGGCTACGACCACAGCTATTACTTCGTGGCGAGCTTCATCGAGGCGCACCTGCGCTTTCACGCCAACCACCTGGGCGAACCGGCCTGAGGCTGACCCGCTTGTGGCCGCCCCGTCAGCGGGCGGCCATTCACCCGGAAACAGGAGACAAGGATGCCTCTCTTCACCACATTGCTGGCCATGCCGGACCAGTTCGAGCGACTGCTGGCACAGGTCCCCACCGACCGTCTGGACTGGGAACCCGCCAACTGGGCCGGGATCCCCTCCGAGCGTTTCAGTGCCAGGGGGCACCTCTGCCACCTGCTGGACATCGAGGTGCTGGGCTATCAGGTGCGGTTTCGTCGCACCCTGGCGGAGGGCCTGCCGGAGCTCGCCTCCCTCGATGGCTACCAGCTGGCGCTGGACCATGATTACCCCCGGCAGGATACCGCCGCGCAGCTCGACCGGTTTCGCACCGCCCGCCTGCAGACCGTCGAATCGCTGAAGAAGGTGCCGTCCGACGCCTGGCATCGCCGCGCCCGCTATGGCGGCTATGGGGAGGTGACCCTGGACGGTCTGGTGCGCCTGCTCGTCAGCCATGACCACCAGCACCTCGCCGGCATGCAGTGGCTGCTGATGCGCCTGAACGCCGATCTGGGCCTCGCACTCCCCCTCGAGTGAGGCGTCGTCCCACAGTGTCGCATCCTGCAAAAAAGGCCCCGAGGGGCCTTTTTCATTGTTGCGATGATGGGATCAGCTCCCCAACCGGCTCACCTGACCCGAACCCGCGATCTCGCTGGTCAGCGCTGGGCTGCCCCAGTAGTTGACCGCACCGGCACCGGCGATCTCTATCTTGAGCCGCGATCGGGCCCGCACCTCGACCTCGCCACTGCCGGCGATGCTCACCTCGACCTCCTCGCTGGTGAGCCCGGCCCCCTTGACGCCACCGGCGCCGGCGATGTTCAGCGTCATCACCCGGGCGGAGCCCTGCCCCAGATCCAGGTTGCCCAGCCCGGCGATGTTGCCCTCCAGCCGATCCAGCGTCAGCCCGCTGGCGACGATGTCCCCCGTGCCCGCCAGGGAGAGCACCAGATCATCCCCCTTGAAGTCGCGCAAGGCGCCGTTGCCAACTCCCGCCAGTGCCAACTCGTGCAGCGTCGGCAGGGTGATGGTGATCTCCAGCGGCTGGGTGGGGTCGAGCCGGTAGCCATCCTTGACTTCGATCTCCAGCTTCTCCCCCTTCTCGGTGAGCACCAGATAGGGCAGCAGGTTGGCCTCCCCCTTGACCCTGAGGGTATGGCTCTCTCCCGCCACCAGGTACAGGTTGGCGGGCACGCCCGCCAGCACCCGGGTCACCTCATGCCCAAGGGGATGCTGCTGCTCCACCACGGCCCCCTCCCCGCGCACCTTGACGTCATCCTGCCAGCTGCATCCGGTCAGTCCCAGGGCCAGCACCACTCCCAGCATCCATTTCATCCCGCTACTCCTCGTTTCCTCTTTGCCGCACGACGCGGCAGGTGAGTGGCAATCAGCAAACCCTGTGCCATATGGCTAACATCATGATTTATCTATCCATTTCAATATTTCGAGGCTCGAAGGGTCCATAACAAAGAGTCATTCAGACCACAATCTGGTCAATCTGACCACACCCGAAGGGGGGTGTTGACCCATTTTTTTGGTTGCCGCCCCGGTTCGTTGAGCCAATAGTGATACCTGGTGCGTATAGAGCACTCCATCGCTGCTTCACCCGCCAGAATCAACAAGGAGTCAGAGCGTGACCCAAGCCAGCCACTCATTCGTCCATCCGGGCCTGCCTGCCCCCACCCGCACCCCGCTGCTGACCGGCGACGATCCCGACCACAAGCGCCGCGAGCTGCTCGCCTACTTCTGCCAGACCTTCGATCTCTACGACTCGCTGTTCGACTGCCTGGCCGACGAGCGGGCCTGGTTCAACAAGGCGATCCCCCTGCGCCACCCGCTCATCTTCTACTACGGCCATACCGCCGCCTTCTTCGTCAACAAGCTGCTGGCGGCCCGTCTCATCGAGAGTCGGCTCGACCCCCGCATCGAGGCCCTGGTCGCCATCGGGGTGGACGAGATGAGCTGGGACGATCTGGACGAAACCCACTACGACTGGCCCACTGTGGCCGAGCTGCGTGACTATCGGGGCCGGGTGCGCGCCCTGGTGTGTGAGTTCATCGAGCGAATGCCGATCGAGCTGCCCATCCATTGGCAGAGCCCAGCCTGGGTCATCCTGATGGGCATAGAGCACGAGCGCATCCACCTCGAGACCTCCAGCGTGCTGATCCGCCAGCTGCCCCTGGCCTGGGTGCGCAGCCAGCCCCAATGGCCGGTCTGCCCCGAGGCGCGCCACGATCTCGCCGCCGTCCCCGTCAACACCCTGCTGCCGGTGGCCGGCGGCCAGGTGCGACTCGGCAAGCAGGATGCCACCTACGGCTGGGACAACGAATACGGCGAGCGCCACATCGAGCTGGCCCCCTTCCAGGCCAGCCGCATGCTGGTGAGCAACGCCGAATACCTGGCCTTCGTGCAGGCGGGCGGATATGAAGCGCCCGCCTGGTGGGACGACGAGGGCCGGGGCTGGCGCCAGTATGCCAACGCCCGCATGCCCACCTTCTGGGTCGGCGATCCCAATGAACCCGAGCAGTTGCAACTGCGGCTGATGACCGAGCAGGTCCCCATGCCCTGGGACTGGCCGGTGGAGGTGAACCAGCTGGAGGCCGCCGCCTTCTGCCGCTGGAAGGCGGATCAGACCGGCCTGCCCGTCCAGTTGCCAAGCGAGGGGGAGTGGATGCTGCTGCGGGAGCAACTGGCCGGCGATCAGCCGGACTGGATGGAGGCCCCCGGCAACATCAACCTGGCCCGCTTCGCCTCCTCCTGCCCGGTGGATGCCTGCCCCCAGGGCAGCTTCTTCGATCTGGTGGGCAACGTCTGGCAGTGGACCAGCACCGCCATCGACGGCTTCGAGGGGTTCAAGGTGCATCCCCTCTACGACGACTTCTCCACCCCCACCTTCGACGGCAAGCACACCCTCATCAAGGGCGGGAGCTGGATCAGCACCGGCAACGAGGCACTCAAATCCTCCCGCTACGCCTTCCGTCGCCACTTCTTCCAGCATGCGGGCTTCCGCTACCTGGTCTCACGCCATCAGGAGCCCGTCATCGTGAACCCTTATGAAACCGACACCCTGGTCGCCCAGTATCTCGACTTCCAGTACGGCCCGAGCCACTTCGGGGTCGCCAACTACGCCGAGGCTCTGGCCGGTCTTGCCAGCGAGCTCTGCGGCCGCCATGAGCGGGCGCTCGACATCGGCTGCGCCACCGGCCGGGCCAGCTTCGAACTGGCTCGCCGCTTCGCCCACGTGGACGGGGTGGACTACTCGGCCCGCTTCATCGACGTGGCCCTGACCCTGGCAAGACAGGACAGCTTCCGCTACGCGGTGCCGGTGGAAGGGGATCTGGTGGAATATTGCGAGGCGCGCCTCTCCCGCCACGAGCTCGGTCGCGAGCAGAGCGAGCGGGTCCACTTCAGCCAGGGGGATGCCTGCAACCTCAAGCCCAGGTACGGCGACTACGATCTGGTGCTCGCCTCCAACCTCATCGACCGGCTGCGAGAGCCCGCCCGCTTCCTGCGGGACATTGCTCCGCGCCTGCGCAGCGGCGGCCTGCTGGTGCTCACCAGCCCCTACACCTGGCTGACCGACTATACCCCCAAGGCCAACTGGCTCGGTGGCATCCGGGAAAACGGCGAGGCCCTCGGCACCTATCAGGCGCTGCAACGGCTGCTGGCGGAGGAGTTCGAGGAGCACATGCCCCCGAGGGACGTCCCCTTCGTCATCCGCGAGACCGCCCGCAAGTACCAGCACACGGTGGCCCAGCTCACCGTCTGGCGCAAACGCTGACGACGCGGCAAACGAAAGAGGGAGGCCCACTGGCCTCCCTCTTCTTTATCCGGACCGCTTACCCCTCCTGAACCTGGGGCACCGCCTCCTGCTCGCGGTAGCGGCGGGCCAGCACGGCGCACACCATCAGCTGGATCTGGTGGAAGATCATCAGCGGCAGCACCATGACACCGACGCTGGCGGCGGGGAACATGACGTTGGCCATGGGCACCCCGTTGGCCAGGCTCTTCTTGGAGCCGCAGAAGACGATGGTGATCTCGTCCGCCCTGTTGAAACCGAGGCGACGGCTGATCCAGACGTTCCACCCCAGCACCAGCGCCAGCAGCACGCAGCTCAGCAGCACGATACTGGCCAGATCGTACCAGCCGACCTGGTGCCAGATCCCCTGCACCACCGCCTCGCTGAAGGCCACATAGACCACCAGCAGGATGGAGCTCTGGTCCAGCTTGCCGATGAGTGGCCGGTGGCTGTCAACCCAGCGACCGATGAGGGGGCGTGACAGGTGGCCCACCACGAAGGGCAGCATCAGCTGCACCATGATGGCCTGAATGGAGTGCCAGGTATCGACCCCCTCCCCCTGCACATTGATCATCAGCCCCACCAGCACAGGCGAGAGGAAGATGCCGAGGATGCTGGAGGCCGAGGCGCTGCACACCGCCGCCGACACATTGCCCCCCGCCATGGAGGTGAAGGCGATGGCCGACTGCACGGTGGCGGGCAGGGCGCACAGATACAAGAAGCCGAGATAGATGGCCGGGCTCAGCCACTGGGGCACCAGGGGCGTGAGCAGCAGCCCCAGCAGCGGGAAGAGCAGGAAGGTGCTGGCCATCACCACCAGGTGCAGCCGCCAGTGGCCGAGGCCCGCCAGCAGGTTCTGGCGCGACAGCTTGGCACCATGCATGAAGAACAAGAGCGCCACCGCCAGCTTGGTCAGCAGACCGAACCAGACGGCCACCTGTCCCTCGCAGGGGAAGAAGGAGGCCAGGGCCACCACGGCAATCAGCACAGAGGTAAAAGGATCCAGACGCACGGGGAGTCTCCAGAGAAAGCGCATCCCGCACGGGATGGGGACGACAGGGCACGGGGAAGGCGTCATCAGACGGCGACCCCGGATACGAAGGGACAAGCTTACCCCGAACACCCTGTGGTGCAAAGTTGAGCGGCAGCCTCATTTGTTTCATTTTGTTAAACGATAAAGCACATTCTCACAGCAAAACTAAACGAGTTTGCCCCTCCGGCCCCGGATCCGGCCAACAAAAAACGGGCGACCCTGGTCGCCCGTCTCCTGTTTGCCACATGCCGGTCAGCGCTGGCTGGCCAGCTTGCCGCTGCCGCTTTTCTTCTCATTACCGCCGAGCTTGCGGGCTTGGCGCTTCTCGAAGCGGGAGATCCACCAGTAGGCCAGCGCCGAGAAGACCGCGGTCATAAAGACGTTGATGAAGAAGGCGCGCACCAGATCCACTCCGGCCGGGAAGGCGGAGGCGCTCATGCTCACCACGAAGATGGCGATCAGCACCGACACCACGCCCATCCCGAAGGTGCGCGACCCCATGCGGAAGTCGCGGGGGGTGTCGTCATGTTTCCAGCGGAACACGAAGTAGGCCACCATGATGAAGATCGGCGGCAACATGGCAGTCCCGGCGGTGAGGTTGATGGCGGTGTTCATCATCTGCTGCACCGACTCGGAGCCGAAGCCGTTGACCACCAGCATCGCGAACACGAAGACAAACTGCCACCAGGCGGCACGCACCGGCACCCCGTGCTCGTTGAGCTGGGTGGTCTTCTCGCCGTAAACCCCCTGCGGGATCTCGGAGAAGTGGATCTTCACCGGTGCCGAGGTCCACATCATCATGGAGCCGAACATGGCGATGAACAGCACCACGCCGACGAAGCGGCCCACCAGCGCTTCGGAGAGCCCGAAATACTGCGCCATACCGGTGAAGATCTCCACCATGCCGCCGGCATAGGTGAGGCTCTCGCGCGGTACGAACACGTTCACCAGCAGGGAACCGACCGCATACATGGCACCGATGACGATACCCGCGCTGATGATCACCTTGATGAAGGACTTCTGGCCCCCCTTCACATCATTGAGGTAGGCCGCCGCCGTCTCGGCACCGCCCGCCGCCTGGAAGATCCAGCACATGATGCCCAGCGTCGCCCAGTTGACGGTAGGGGTCATCGCCTCCAGCGTGATGGGCTGGGCCGGTACATGATCGCCACTCAGAGCCATCAGGGCGCCCAGCACATAGATGGCGAACAGGGCAAAGACGCCGTAGGCCACTATTTCGGCAATCTTGCCGAGCCAGCTCGCCCCCTTGGTGGAGATGTGGGTCGCCGCCGCAAACAGCACGATGGAAATGACCGAGGTGACCATGGGCGAGAAGCTGTACTCATAGCCCAGCATGGCGTAGGAGGCGTAGGCGATGACGTTGGGCAGCAGGGAAACGAACCAGAACAGGTTCACGAACCAGTAGAGAAACGAGCCCAGATAGGCCATCCGGGTGCCGAGCGGTTTTTTCAGCCAGTCGTACATCCCCGACTCGGAGTTTTTATTGGCCGAGACGAACTCGGCGATGATGAAGACGAACGGGATGAAGTAGACGAGGGTCGCCAGCAGGAAGATGGGGGCGGAACTGAGCCCCAGCTCGATGTTGTTGTTGACGATGTTACGCACGTTGAACACGGCGGCAAAGGTCATCGACAACAGGGCAAACTTGCCTATGGTGCCGCGTACGGATTCAGACATGGTGTCCTCCAGTGGACTCGCGCTCCCTGCGGGTAACGCTGTGACTCTGTGATGTGTTTGGCAAGGGTCTGTCGACCCTGCCCTTTACTCTCTTGTTATGATCGGGCCGCGTGGACGGCCTTCTTGGTGAACCGGTGCAATCTCACCGCACCGGCTCGCAATACCATTCAGACGATCGGGGTGCCCGGCGCCATCGGCACCCGCGGCTGCAACAGCACGCTCTGGCTCTCGTCCGGGGTCTCGGCGCAGAGCAACATGCACTCGGAACGCTCACCGCGCATCCTGGTGGGCTTGAGGTTGGTCAGTACCACCACCTGGCTGCCCATCAGCTCCTCTTCGCTGTAGTAAGGCACCAGACTGGTGACGGTCTGCAGCGGCCGCTCGCCACCCACGTCGATCTGGACGATGTAGAGTTTGTCGGCACCGGGGTGACGCACCACCTCCAGCACCTTGCCCACCTTCATCTCGACCCGCTTGAATTCGGCAAACTCGATCGTCTCGCTCATGCACTTTTCCTTTTCTGGTTCAACGGTTTGCGGGTGGCCAACGGCCACCCGGTTTGATGGGGTCATGACGGCTGGATGACGACCTGCGCCGCTGGCTCGGCCTCTTTCGCGCGCGCTTCGGCGCTGAGGGAGGCCTCGTATCGGTTGTATTTCCACCAGGCGAAGCCGAGGAAGATCACGATCCCGCCGACGTTGTAGAAGACGATGGTCATGATGTCGGCGCCGGTCGGGAAGGTGGAGGCGAGGAAGCCCACCGAGAAGAGGACGATCAGCACCGAGACCACGGCGATGCCGGTGGTGCGCGAACCCATCCTGAAATCCCGCGGCAGGTGATCGAGCTTCAGACGCAGATTGAGGTAGGCCAGCATGATGAACAGCGGCGGCAGCATGGAAGCGGCGGCGGTCATGTTGATGACGGTGTTCATCAGATCCTGCGCTGTGTTGGAGCCCAGAGTCGGGATCACCATCAGCGGCAGCACGATGAGGTACTGGATCCAGGCTGCACGGGCGGGCACGCCGTTCTCGTTCAGCTCGACCGTCTTCTTGCCGAAGATGCCGGCCGGGATCTCGGAGAAGAAGATCTTCACCGGGGTCGCCGTCCACATCAGCAGGGAGCCGAACATGGCGGTGAAGGAGACCAGCCCGACGAAGCGGTTCATCAGGATCTCCGGCAGGCCGAAGTAGGCTGCCAGCCCCTCGAACACCTGCACCGAGCCGCCGGTGTATTTCAGGGTGTCGCTGTGGACGAACACGTTGATCAACAGCGATGCAATGGAGTAGAGCACGCCGATAAAGATCCCGGCGACGATGATCACCTTCACGAAGGACTTGGAGCCCCCCTTCACATCATTGACGTAGACCGCCACCGACTCGGCGCCACCGGCTGCCATAAAGATCCAGGTGGTGATGCCGAGGAAGGCCCAGCTGAAATCGGGGACCATGGCCTCTACCGTGATGGGGTCAGCCGGTTGCACGCCGCCCACCAGTGCCGCACCTGCCAGCAGAATGTAGGAGAGGGTCAGCAGCAGCATCAGGGACGAGGTCACCGAGGTGATGGGGCCGAGCATCTTGGCGCCGTTGGTGGAGACATAGGTGGCAAAGGCGAACAGCACCATGCTCAAGGCCGTGGTCGCCACCGGGGTGAGAATGTACTCGTAGCCGAGGAAGGCATAGGAGGCGTAAGCGATAACCCGCGGCAGCAGCGAGGTGAAGAAGAAGAGGTTCACGAACCAGTAGGTGTAGGCCGAGATAAAGGCCCAGCGACCGCCGAGGGAGCTCTTCACCCAGGCATAGACGCCCGCTTCGGAGTTCTTATTCAGTGACACAAATTCCGCAATGATCAGGCAAAACGGAATGAAGTAGAAAATGGTGGCCAGAAAGAACATCGGGGCCGAGGCCAGACCGATCTCGATGTTGTTGTTGATGACGTTGTTGAAGCTGAATACCGCCGCGAAGGTGAGCGACAGCAGACCAAACTTGCCTATCGTATTGCGTTTGGAATCAGACATGGTGCATCTCCAGACCTGTAGTTATCTCAGCGAAAGGGCGGGGCGTGATGTGTAGGGCGAGCCCCGCCCTTCCGGCTTTTGTCAGTGCAGAACCGGCGGCTTGTTATTTGTTTTTGAAGTAGCCGCCTTCGACGGTGACCTTGATGATCACCTTGCGCACCGGCCCGTCGCCGACGAATCGGTAGGCCTCGTCGTTCTCGAAGATCACCACCTGCCCATTACCCACCTGCTGGCGCTCACGCACCTCGCCAGCCAGCCACTCGCGGTCGGTGGTGTCGTCATAGGCCTGCTCGACCACCAGCTCGCTCTTGGCTGCCCACTCCACCGTCTCTTCCCCTTCCAGGTAGTAGTGAACGTCGAAGTAGCGGCGCTGCCCCTCGAACAGTGAGGTGGCCGGGCTGGCCCCCTCCTGCAAGCGGTAGGTGAGGGAGTCACCGATGGAGTGGCAGATACCTGGCTTGAGGTTCGGCAGGTTGTTGATGGCCTCCACGCAGCGGCCCCACTTCTTGCCCTCCCGGTAGATGTTTTTGAACAGGGTCAGGTTGTCCAGGGTGATCATGCGAGGTTCCTCCCGCCGTTGATGGTGAGATCGAGCCCGGCCAGCGCAGCCGGATTGAGGTTGCCACGGGCGATGGGCAGCAGGGTCAGGCCGAAGCTGAACGGCTCGAAGCGCACCCGCCAGGAGTCCAGCACCTCGGAGCCCCAGGAGTTGGAACCCAGCCCCAGCACCTTGTGATCCAGATTGAGGGTGAGATAACCGCTCGGTTCCAGCTCGTTGATGTGCTGCGCCGCGTGGATATGCTCCCAGCTGTAGGGCCAGACGCTCAGGTTGATGGGGGCATCGGGTCGCACGTAGAGACCGGCACCGTGACGATTGGTCAGGGTCGCCCAGCGCACCTGCTGGCGGTTGCCGTTGTCCTGCGGGAAGGGGTAGTGCTCCCACATCTCGCTGACTGTGCTCTGGAAGCTGTCGATCCAGTTGCTCTGGCGGCTGTCCTGATAGTTTTCGCCCGGCCCCATGCCGTAGTAGTGCACCCGGTCGAGATCCTGACGAATGCCCAGCTCGAAGCCGATCTTGGGGATGATGTCGTCATAACCGCCGTAGGGCTGGCCGGAGAGTGCCACGTGCAGCTGGCCGTTCGGGCTCAGGGTGTAGACGTAGCGGCAGCGCATGCCGAAGTCGAACACCGGCGGCGCGATCAGGCTCTCCACCGTCACCTCGACCGCCTCGCCCAGCTGACGCCAGCTTAAGGTGCGGAAGTGCTCCTGCATGATCTGCAGGTGGTTCGGGTGCCACAGGCTCTCGTACTCCTGCTTGTGGTTGTCGATCATCGGCTTGAAGAAGGTGAGGCGTGGGGCTCGCTCGATGAGTTCGATACCATCCTGCTGCCAGCTCACCAGCTTGCCATCGAGGCGCGAGAAGCGCAGGGCAAAGCCGCTGCCGCTCAGGGTCAGCGCGAGGCGCTCATCGGCAATCTGCAACGGGGTGGCATTGGGATTGGCAAAGGGCTGCAGCTGGCGAGTCGATGCCTTCAGCTGGAACTGGTACTGGCCCAGTTCGTGCTCCGCCGCGCTGTAGCGGGTAGCGGTGGCCTTGATGACCCGCAGCTGGACGAAGGTTTCTCGCCCATCGAGGGATGGCAGTTCGAGTTGCAACTCGGTGATGGCACCGGGGGCCACCCCTTCCAGCCGGAGCTGCTGGCTGGCCAGCAGTTCGCCCTCGGCCTTCACCTCGACCAGCAGGCGGATATCGTCGAGAGTGGAGAACCAGTAGCGGTTTTCCACCGCCAGCTTGCCGCTCGCCAGATCTACTGCCCGCACCTTGACCGGGCAGATCACCTGCTTGTATTCACGCAGGCCCGGCCCCGGGGTCTGATCCGGGTAGATGAGGCCATCCATGCAGAAGTTGTAGTTATTGGGGTAGTCGCCATAGTCGCCGCCGTACTTGTAGACGGGGCGGCCCTGCTCGTCCTGATCCAGAATGCCGTGATCGCACCACTCCCAGATGTAGTGGCCCTGAATGTGGGGATGGCGGTCGAACACCTGCTGGTATTCGCTCAGGCCACCCGGGCCGTTGCCCATGGCGTGGGCGTATTCGCAGAGGATACGCGGCTTGGCCATCGGGAACTCGCCGAAGCAGTTCATCTGGGAGACGCGGGAATACATGGTGCTCACCACATCCACCACCTCGGCATCGCGATCCTCTTCGTAGTGCACCAGCCGGGTCGGGTCGATCCCCTTGCAGCGCTGGTACATGGCCCTGATATTGCAGCCGTAGCCGGACTCGTTGCCGAGCGACCAGATGATGATGGAGGGGTGGTTCTTCTGGGCGTGCACGTGGCGCTCGATCCTGTCCACGAACACCGGCTCCCAGAAGGGGTCATCGGTGATGCGGCTGAGATCGCCGACGTTGGCAAAGCCGTGGGTCTCCACGTCGGTCTCCGCCATCACGAACAGACCGTACTGGTCGCACAGCTCGTAGAAGCGCGGGTCATTCGGGTAGTGGGCGGTGCGCACCGAGTTGAGGTTGTGCTGCTTCATCAGCACGATATCGCGTTCAACACGGTCCATGCCGACCGCGCGGCTCTTGAGGTGGTCGTTGTCGTGGCGGTTCACCCCGTGCAGCTTGAGGTAGTGGCCGTTGACATGGAAGAGGCCATCCTTGACGGTGATTTCACGCACCCCGACCCGCTGCGGGATCACCTCCAGCAGCTCGCCCTGAGCGTTGTAGAGGGAGAGTTGCAGCTGATAGAGGTAAGGGTCTTCGGCGCTCCACAGATGGGGGTTGGCCAGATCCAGCGTGAAGCGGCAGTCGAGCTTGCCGTCGATGGCGAGATGGTCGAGGGAGCCGCTGGCGATCTCGCTGCCCTGATCCAGCAGCGACCAGACCAGACGGTGATCCTTGGCCGACTCGCCCAAGTTTTCGAGCTGGATGTCGCAGCTCAGGGTGGCGCTCTGGTTGTCGTCAGCCAGCGCGGTCTGGATGAAGAAGTCCTGCACATGGACCGCCGGTTTGCCCACCAGGTAGACGTCGCGGAAGATACCCGCCATCCACCACATGTCCTGATCTTCGATGTAGGTGGAGTCCGCCCACTGCATCACCCGCACCGAGAGCAGGTTTTCGCCAACCTTGGCGTAGGCGCTGATATCGAACTCGGCGGTAAGGCGGCTCCCCTTGCTGAAGCCGACGTAGTGGCCGTTCACATAGACCTCGAAGTAGGTCTCCACCCCGTCAAACTTGATGATCACCTGCTCGCCGTCCCAGGCCGGGCTCAGCGTGAAGCTGCGCTGATAGGCGCCGGTGGGGTTGTTGGTCGGCACGAAGGGCACGTCGATGGGGAAGGGAAAGCCTTCGTCGGTGTACTGCAGCTGACCATGTCCTTCCATCTGCCACATGTTGGGCACGGTGATCTGGCCCCATTCGTTCATGGGGCTGTGATAGAAGGCCTCCGGCACCTGCAGGGGGTGGTCGAAGTAGTAGAACTGCCACTGGCCGCCAAGGCTCAGAAAACGGCGGCTCAGCTCGCGCTGCATGGTGGCCGCCAGCGCGTGGTCGGCATAAGAGAAGAAGTAGGCGCGCGGGGCCAGCCTGTTTTCACCAACGAATTGGACGTTTTCCCAGTTATTCACATGTCCTCCCGGAACAAGGCAACGTTAACTGGGTAAACTCTAGATAAACATTTACTAAATATCAGCTTTGAATTGGTAAAGTTTTAACCTGATCACAATGAACAGATGGTTTTGTGAGCGAGATCAGAAGCGGGAGATAAAGGAAGGCAAGATATGGAGGAGTGGCATGGATGTTGATAAGAGTTGGCTGACTATCAACAAAATCAATTATAAAACAATATGATATGAAGTTACTGGATGATATGGGAAAGAGGTTTGCTTGGGAGAGGTGTCGCACCACCGCAAGATGGTGCGACTAAAAAGCAAAGTGTTTTACTAAAATTAGCGGGTAGTGCCACGCAGGGTCAGCTTGCTCGGTACCAACACCCGGAGTGGAATATCACGCTCGTCTCGCAGCCGCTCAACCAGCAGATTGACCCCCTGGGAGCCCATCAACTCGGAGTGGATCCGCACCGTGGAGAGCGGCGGGAAGGTGAACTTGGCGGTCGGGATATCGTTGACGCTGATAAGCTCGATCTGCTGGGGAATCGCCAGTCCCTTCTCGTGGATGGCACGCAGCACGCCGATGGCGATGGAGTCGGAGGCGACGAACAGCGCCTTGGGCCAATCCCCTGCCAGCATCTCCTTCGCCAGCTTGTAGCCGGAGGCACTGGAGAAGTCTCCGCGATAGAGGTCGCTCTCCTGCACCACGCCAAGCCGCTGGCCATAATCGCGAAAGGCGAGTTCCCGCAGATCCGGGCCATCATCCTGGCCACCGATATAGCCGATGCGCTGATGGCCCTCGGCGATGAAGAAGTCCACTACCTGCTGGCTGATGAGTGCCAGATCCACATCAATCGAGTCAAAATCGCCCTGAGAGCGGCAATCCACGAACACCAGCTGGGCAGACAAGCCGCGCAGCACGGCCAGCCGTTCTTCCGGCAGATGGCCGATGACTAGGATGCCATCGACGGCAGAGAGCTCACGCCCCTCGGCACCGTTGTAGCAGTGGGCCAGCTCGATGTTGAGGCGGGTGCACTGGGTCTCGATGCCGTAGCGGATGGCGAGGTAATAGGGATCGTTGACCTCGGTGCTCTGGGGATAGGCGTAGACAGCCAGGAGCTGCAGCTTGCTCTTGTGCACCCCTTTGCGGGCGCTGCTGGTCTTGTACTCCAGCCGCTCGGCAATCTCGAAGATCTTCTGCCTGGTCTCGTCCTTGACGCTCAGGCTGGGATCCTCGTTCAGCACACGGGATACGGTAGCAAGCGATACCCCCGCCTCCTGTGCAATTTCCTTCAACGTAGCCATCAATACCTCGCAGGCAGCATCACGTGTTCATCGGGCAACGGCTAAAGAGTAACGAGCAATCCCTTGATAGCCCAGCATTTTTACTGAAATAGAAGCAGGGAATTGCGGCGGGAGGACAGAAATGCAAAAAGGCCTCCCGTATGGGAGGCCTCTTCTGAATAGGTGCCTGACAGTGTCCTACTCTCGCATGGCGAATGCCACACTACCATCGGCGCTACCGCGTTTCACTTCTGAGTTCGGCATGGGATCAGGTGGTTCCACGGCGCTATTGCCGTCAGGCAAAAGCTGTACTGCTTGAAAATGGTGCTGATACCCAGAATCGAACTGGGGACCTCATCCTTACCAAGGATGCGCTCTACCGACTGAGCCATATCAGCACACTAACCGGTAAAGA